>JAGXGU010000020.1 GCA_024636575.1 Altererythrobacter sp. | reverse complement strand
GCCTAGGGCGCAGCTGACGCGCCGGGCCTTGGGTCCCAGCGCATTTCCAGCAGATAGGTCTTCTGGAAACCGGATCGATTATCGTCGGAGATCATCCACAGGTCCAGCAACCCGTCTTCGCGGGGCCACATCGCCAGCCCTTCGAAATTGTCGGACGGGATCGGCGGGGCAAATTCCGCGATCACGCGGCCACTCCACGTCTGGCCCCGAACAATCCCGGCAGGATCGGCCACCACCAGTTTCGCGGTAAAGCGCGGCATGATCCCCCAATGGAACCTGCGCACCAGGATCAGGAACCGGCCATCGGGAATCTGGACCATATCGACAGGGCGGTAACCAGCCGGCGGGGCGAACCGGAATTCTTCCGCCGCCACGCCGCCGACCGGATCGGAGGGAAATAACAGTCCGGCAGACAGCCCCGCGCCCAACCTGGGGGATTGTTCTGCCAGCACGATGAACCTACCGTCAGCCAGCCAGCCGATTGCCTCTGCCCCCTTGTTTACAGACCAGTCCTTCATCTGTTCAGGCTGGACACGAACGGGCTGTTGGAGGCGGGAATCGAGCCGCTCGATCGCGTTCACCCCTTCATAGCCGATCCAGATACGGCCCGTGGCCGGGTCCCGCGTCATGGATTCGACATCGATCAGATGCTTGTCAGGCCTCACATTACCCGAAAGATAGCTCATCCGCGCAATCGGCGGCCGATCGCCGCGCAATGCTAGCCGCAGGATCCGCCCACGGTCGCTCGCCGCGATCAGATGCTGCGCGTCCGCCGCCAACAGGGCCGAATAGCCGCCGAAATGGTCACTGTTGCTGGCCAGCGTCCAGCCGCCCAGCACATGCACCTCTCCAGCCACTTGCTGCGGCATCGCCAGCCGCGTAAAACTGACCGGCGCACCCAGATTAAGGGGCGGCAGTTCGGTGCGCACCCAGGTCACCGGCGCCAGCGCCAGAATGACCAGCAAGATCAGGATCAACCGCCAGTTGACGGCCGTCACACGGCGCCTCACATCGGCCCGGCAAACAGCAATGGATCAAGCCGCGTGTCACGCCATTTCAGGCTCCAGTGCAGATGCGGCCCGGTGGCGCTGCCGGTGGAACCGATATTGCCAATATACTGCCCCTGCCTGACCACATCGCCCTGCCGCACCGCCAATTTCGAATTGTGCAGGAACGCACTGTTGAGGCCCATCCCGTGATCGATAATCAGCAGATAACCTTCCAGCGAAAAGGGCGTCTGCGTGGCCAGGACCACTACCCCATCGGCAGGTGCCACATAGGGCGTGCCGCTGGTCCCGGTCGTGATGTCGATGCCCGAATGATAGCTGCCCGGAACCCCGGCATAGATCCGCTGCGATCCGAATCGGCCCGATATCCGTCCCTTGACCGGCCAGATGAAGGTCTGGCTCCAGCCGCCGCTCGCCGTATTGACTGCACGAGCCGCGTTGATCTGCGCCAATTCCGGGCGGCGGCGTTTCATGAAGGCTTCGCTTGCCTGCCCGGTAGGGCGGGCGAGATTGACCCGCTCGATATTCCATTCGCGGGGGCTGATGGTCAGCGGGCTCTCGATCACCCTGCCGCTTGCAAGCCGGGCCGAGAGATTGTCGGTCTGGGCAGAATCGCGGTCGAAAGCGGCGAAGAAGCTGCCATCGTCGCCCAAGGACAGTTCACGGCTGCCCAGCCTGGCCGAAACGGTCCCGCCGGGTGCCTGCCCGCGAATCCAGCCGCCCTGGGTCATTTCACCGCCGAAGACAAAGGTGCTTGGTCCGGCAGGGAATGACGGGGGTGGCCGTGTTGCAGCAGCCGGCCTTGGCGCGGGTAGAGGCTGGACCACTTCCACCGTGTCCGCCTCAGGCACGACAGCGCAGGCAGACAATATCACGGCCGGAACCACGGCGGCCAAACGCAAAGGGGGCATCAGCTTGCTTCCAGTGCACGCCGCGTGGCGATCTCCGCGCTGGCGTAGGGTTCCTGCAATTCCACGCTCCAATAGCGCAATTCTTCCAGCTGCACCGGCTGGCCGGTAACGGCGCACAGCACATACTGCCCGGCCCGCATCACACGAAAACCGTTGGGACCATAGATCAATTGAGCGGCGCTATCGCCTGAGGACATTAACATGATCCGGCTCTTAGCAAATCCGGCCTAGCCGAACAAATCATCTTGTCGGGTTTGCAGCGCGGATGGGGCGGGTTTCTTCGCTTTCGGCGGGGATTTGGCGCTTTCCGCCTGTCCGGCGGGTACCGCATCGAGCGTGCCATCGGCAAATTCGATCGACAGGACTGGCTGCCTGGCGGCGGCTGCACGGCTGCGGAGCAGGGTGCCGTCTTCGCCGGTAACCAGCACGAACCCGCGCCTAAGCGGGGCCTTGGGGTCGAGCGAGAGATAGAGCCGTTCCAGCGCGGCAAACCGTTCCTGTTCCCGCGTGATCCGCTTTTGCATCATGCCGGGCATCAGCCGCGCGGCGACCAGCCGGCTGCGCGCCTGATCGAGCCGCGAACACAGGAGCGGCGCGGAGAGGCGGGCCTTGTCCGCCATCAACAGGGCGCGGGCCTGCGCCGCCCGGTCGGACAATCCCCGCCGCAGGCGGTCGGACAGATCGTCCAGCCGCTGGGCTTGCGGCTGCAGCAAGGCTTCGGGCCGGGGCAGGCGCTGGACCCGCGCCTCCAGCCGCTCGCGCCCCAGCGCAATCGGGCGCGGTGCGGCGCGTTTCTGGCGCAGGGCAAGATCTTCTACCGCAGCTAGCAATTCGGCGCGCACCGGCACCGCCATTTCCGCCGCTGCCGTAGGCGTGGGCGCGCGCGCATCGGCGGCAAAATCGGCCAATGTTGTATCGGTTTCATGGCCAACTGCGGAAATGATCGGGATCGAACATTCGGCGATCGCGCGGACGACAATTTCCTCGTTGAAGCCCCACAAATCCTCCACCGAACCGCCCCCGCGCGCGACAATCACCAGATCGGGGCGCGGCACCGGGCCGCCGGGCTGTATCTGGGAAAACCCGCGTATGGCTGCGGCGACCTGCTGCGCCGAACCCTGCCCCTGCACCAACACCGGCCACACCAGCACATGGCTCGGGAACCGGTCGGACAGACGGTGCAGGATATCGCGAATCACCGCGCCGGTGGGCGATGTCACCACTCCGATCACCCGGGGCATATAGGGCAGGCGCTTCTTGCGTTCCGGTGCGAACAACCCCTCCGCCTCCAGCCGGACGCGGGTTTTTTCAAGCAGCGCCAGCAGCGCGCCTTCGCCAGCGATTTCCATGCTGTCGATCACGATCTGGTATTTCGACCGGCCCGGATAAGTCGTCAGCTTGCCGCTGGCGACCACTTCAATGCCGTCTTCGGGCCGGAACGACAGGCGCTGTGCATTGCCGCGCCACATCACTGCGTCGATGACTGCCTTTTCGTCCTTCAGCGCACAATACAAATGCCCCGAAGCCGCGAGTTTGACGCCGGACAGCTCGCCGCGCAACCGGACAAATCCGAACCGATCCTCCACAGCCCGCTTCAGCTGGGCCGAAATTTCGGTGATGGTCAGCGGCTCGGAATTGTCGCCCGCCCGCGTTCGCGCTACCAGCCCGCCACCACCATCGTTGAGATTGTCATCACTGTCGAAAGGGCCGGGCATGAATATCCTGTTGTTGGGATCGGGCGGACGCGAACATGCGCTGAGCTGGAAGCTGGCGCAATCCCGCTTGCTGTCTGGTCCGCAGGATAGGCTGTACGCCGCACCGGGCAACCCCGGAATTGCGCAGCATGCAACTTGTGTGGAACTGGACGCGCGCGACCATGCCGCCGCGATCGCCTTTTGCGAAGAACACCGGATCGGATTGGTGGTGATCGGCCCCGAGGCACCGCTGGTGGACGGGTTGGCGGACAGTCTGCGGGGCGAAGGTTTCTCGGTATTCGGCCCCAGCAAGGCAGCGGCGCAGCTGGAAGGCAGCAAGGGCTTCACCAAGGATCTGTGCGCCCGCGCGGGCATCCCCACCGCAGGCTATATCCGCACCAGATCTTTCGGCGAAGCGGTAGAGGCGCTTGCGGGGTTCCAGCCGCCGTATGTGCTCAAGGCAGACGGGCTGGCGGCGGGCAAGGGCGTGGTCATTCCCGAAACCCGTGAAGAAGCGGTCGCCGCGCTGGAGGATATGTTCGGCGGACGTTTCGGCGCCGCCGGGGCGGAAGTTGTGATCGAGGAATTCATGCGCGGGGAAGAAGCGAGTTTCTTTGCGCTGACCGACGGCGCGACCATCCTGTCCTTCGGCTGTGCGCAGGATCACAAGCGGGTGGGGGAGGGCGATACCGGCCCCAACACCGGCGGCATGGGCGCCTATAGCCCGGCACCCGTGCTGGATGCGATGGCGCGCGGCGAAGTGCTGGAGAAGATCATTGCGCCCACGGTCAGGACGCTCGCTAATGAGGGCACGCCCTATTCCGGCGTGCTGTTCGCCGGGTTGATGCTGACCGATCAGGGGCCGAAACTGATCGAATATAACTGCCGCTTCGGCGATCCGGAATGCCAGGTATTGATGACCAGGCTGAAAAGCGATCTGGGCGAGTTGATGCTGGCCTGCGCGGACAACCGGCTGGGGACCTGCGAGCCGGCGAAGTTCGCCAGCGATACGGCGTTGACCGTGGTGATAGCGGCAAAGGGCTACCCCGATGCGCCGGAAAAAGGCGGCGCGATCGATCTGGGATCGGCGGAAGCGTGCGGCGCGAAGGTATTTCACGCGGGCACGAAGCGGGCAGAGGGCGGCGCTTTGGTGGCCGATGGGGGCCGCGTGCTGAATGTCACCGCCACCGGCAGGAATGTTACCGAAGCGCAGGCAGCCGCCTACCGCGCGGTCGATGCGATCAGCTTCCCCACCGGATTCTGTCGCCGCGATATAGGGTGGCGCGAAGTTGCGCGGGAAGCGGAACCGACGAGCTAACCCAGGCGCGCAGCCACCAGGGCCTTCAGATCGGCTTCCGGCCTTGCGCCGAAATGCGAAATGACCTCGGCAGCGGCAACCGCGCCCATCGTCAGGCAATCCTGCAGGCTTTCGCCCCGAACGTGTCCAGCCAGGAAACCGGCGGCGAACAGATCGCCTGCACCAGTGGTATCGACCACCTTGGCAATCGGTTCCGCCGCCACTTCGCCGCGCTGGCCGCCCATCAGGGCCACTGCGCCCTTGGCGCTGCGGGTTGCAACCAGTACCGGCAGGTCCGGCGCGATCATGGCCAGTCCGGCTTCGAAATCGCTTTGTCCGGTCAGGGTCGCCAATTCGCTTTCATTGACGAACAGTATGTCGATCAGGCCATCCTTGATCATCTTGCGGAAATCATCGCCGTGTCGTTCGATCACGAAGCTTTCGGATGCGGTAAACGCAACCTTGCGGCCTGCATCCCGTGCGACCCCGATAGCCCGGAGCATCGCACTGCGTGGTTCTTCCGGATCCCACAAATACCCTTCGAGATAGAGCACGGCGGCATCGGCTATCGCGCCTTCATCCAGCGCGGCGGGCGGCAGGAACTGGCTGGCGCCCAGGAAGGTGTTCATCGTCCGCTCGCCATCGGGCGTCACGAAGATCAGGCACCGCGCGGTCGGCGGATCGCCTGCCCGCACAGGCGTAGTGAAGTCGATGCCCGCAGCCCGGATATCATGGCTGAAAACTTCGCCCAGCTGATCATCCGCAACCTGACCGATAAACGCACATTTGGCGCCCAGGGCGGCGAGGCCGGCCAACGTGTTGGCTGCCGAACCGCCTGAGATTTCCTTGGCCGGGCCCATCGCGGCATAGAGAGTATGCGCGCCGTCCGTGTCGATCAGGGTCATACCGCCGCGATTGAGGCCGAGCTTTTCGATTAATGCATCTTCGCACGGGGCCATCACATCGACGATGGCGTTGCCGATCGCGATTACGTCATATTTAGGAGCAGGCATGGAAATCCTTGGAAATTATTTCATGGTTGCGGCGCGCCTAGCGGGTGATGCAGCCTGCGCCAAGGCCTGCCTGCCGCCGAAGAGAAGATTGTGCGATTGACTTGGATCGCCTTGGCGCGGCACAGGCGTGGGTGATGATCAGTCTCCCAGCCGCCCTGGCCCGCGCTATCGGGCAATTGTCCGACCCGGCGATATTGCGCGTGCTGGCCAAATCCATCGCGGCAACGCTGGGGATTATCGCCATTCTGGGGCTGGGTGGATGGTATCTGCTCGCCGGATATATCGAACAATGGCAGCTATCCTATGGCGCGGAGCTGGGCGCCCTGATCGCGATTCTGGCCACTGTCATCGCGGGCTGGCTGCTGTTCCGGATCGTTGCGCTGGCCGTCGTGCAATTCTTCGCAGACGAGATTGTCGCGGCGGTAGAAGCGAAGCACTATCCCCAGGCCCATGGGTCCGCGCGCAAGCTGACGCTGCAGCGCGAACTGCGTAATTCGGTTCGCTCCACGGCGCGGGTCCTGCTGGTCAATCTGATCGCCCTGCCCTTTGCCATCGCGCTGCTGATTACCGGCGTTGGCACGGCAATCCTGTTCTGGGCGGTCAACGGCTGGCTGCTCGGGCGCGAATTGCAGGACATGGTCTGGCTGCGTCATGTTTCCGAGGAAGGCGAAAAACCGCCAATCGACGTCGGCACCCGCTTTGCGCTGGGCGGGATTGTTGCTATTTTGCTGACCGTGCCCTTCTTGAATTTGCTCGCGCCGGTGATCGGCGCGGCTGCCGCAACCCATCTGGTCCACCGCCCGAGGAATTCCCGCTGATGACCCGCCTGATCGTTTTGGCCATCCTGCCGCTGCTTGGCGCCTGTGTCGCCAGTACGCAAACCGCCCCGGCCGGCGGCACGAACACCGGTTCGGCCGGGTCCCAGCCCGCCACCCGTTCCGTCTCGCCGCCGCCCACGCGGCCCGCTCCGACCATCACCCGCGGAACTTTCAGGCCCCCGCGGGTGATGAACCTGCCCGGCGTGGAGGGGGTCATCGGTGCGAATGTCGCCGATCTGCAGCGCCTGTTCGGGACCGCCCGGCTCGATATATTCGAAGGCGATGCCCGCAAACTGCAATTTGCCGGCGAACCCTGCGTGCTGGACGTCTATCTCTATCCCATGCGCGAAGGCGGCGAACCTGCGGCAACCTATGTTGACGCGCGCCGCGCCAGCGACGGTCTGGACGTAGACCGGGCCAGCTGCGTGGCAGCGCTGCGGCGGCGCTAACCCGAATTTAATTATCCACCGCTAGACAGGGCTCCGAATATTCAAGGGGCCCAGGATTATGAGCGTATATTTTGGCAATCTTGCCGCGAAAGCCAGTGCCGATGGCGCAATCGACGCAGCCGAACTCGCCGCGCTGCGCAAGGCCGGGTGGAACGATGGCACGCTAAGCCAGTACGAGGCCGAAACTCTTTTCACCATCAATGACGCCCTGAGCGCGCATGATGACAATTGGTGCGATTTCTTCACCGAGAGCATCGGCGAATATGTGATCAACGCCGCGCAGCCTATGGGTTATGTGTCACAGGAAGAAGCCAATTGGCTGGTGCAGCAGATCAGGAAAGACGATCGGCTGTGTTCGAAGACCGAGCTGGAATTGCTCGTCAGGATTTACGAACGAGCGCGCAATGTGCCCGATTCGCTGAAAGCCTTCGTGCTAACGCAAATCGAACAGGCGGTGCTGACCGGCAACGGGCCAACCCGCAGCGGCGGCGAATTGTCGGATACGCATGTCAGCAGCGCCGAGGTAGATATCCTGCGCCGGATCCTGTTTGCCCCCGCCAGCGACCGTCCCGCTGCGGTCAGCCGGCGCGAGGCAGAGATGCTGTTCCGCCTGAAAGATGCCACAGTCGGCGCAGCCAATGTGGGCGAATGGAAGGTCCTGTTCGCGCAGGGTGTGGGCAATTATCTGATGGGCTATTCCGCCGAATACGCTCAGCTCAGCCGCGTGCGCACGATGGAGCTGGAAGCATTCGTTGCCGAAAACCGTACCAGCATCGGCGGTTTCATGGGCCGGATGGCCAAAACCGCGCCGGGTGCTTTCGCCAAGGTTTTCGGCAAGAATTCCCCCGCTGCCAGCACGGCCGATCTGGTCGCAGAGGCGCAGGAAGTGACGGGCGATGAACGCATGTGGCTGGAAGGGCAGATTGCCCGCAACGGCCAGATCGATGTTTACGATCAGGCGCTGCTCGACTTCATCGAGGAAGTCATTGCCGAAGGCTGACTACGGGCCGAAGCCCGATCAGACCATGAAGCTTTCACCGCAACCACACGCGCCCTTGGCGTTGGGGTTTGCGAAGGTGAAGCCGGCGGTGAAATCGTCCTCTACCCAGTCCATCACCGATCCGACCAGATACAACACGCTGGCCCCGTCGATATACAGAACGCCGCCAGGGGTAATGATCTTCTCGTCGAATTTTACTTCCTCGGTCACGTAATCGACTGAATAGGCGAGGCCCGAACAGCCGCGGCGCGGGGTGGATAGCTTCACCCCGATTGCGCCCTCCGGTGCCTTCGCCATCAGATCGGTGATCCGCTGCTGCGCCCCCGGTGTCAGCGTGACGGCAGCGGGCAATTGGCGGGTCTTGGTGGTTGTTTGATTATCAGGCATCACAGCATCCCCAGTTCAAGGCGCGCTTCGTCGCTCATCTTCTGCGGATCCCACGGCGGATCCCAGACCAGTACCACTTCTGCATCGCGCACGCCGGGTACCGCGCCCGCGCGCAATTCCACTTCTGCGGGCATGCTCTCGGCCACCGGGCAATTCGGAGTGGTCAGCGTCATGCTGATCGTCACATCGGCATCGGGCGACACATCGACGCCGTAAATCAGGCCGAGATCGTAAATATTCACCGGGATTTCGGGGTCGAAGATTTCCTTGAGCGCCTCCACCACGGCATCGTACAGGTCGCCGCCCGGTTCACCCGGCGAAACGGCTACAGGTTTCTTGTTCAGGAAGCCTTCCAGATAGTCGCGTTTGCGCTCCAGCTTTTCGCCCATGCTTTCCTGCGGCTCAAGGTCTTCCACCCGCGCGCGCCTTGGCGCTTCCACAGCGTCCACTTCCTCGACCGCGATCTTGC
>JAGXGU010000168.1 GCA_024636575.1 Altererythrobacter sp. | reverse complement strand
GCGGGCTAGGCGCTGCACCGCTGAACGAGATCCTGAGGGCCTGTAGCTCAGTTGGTTAGAGCTGGCCGCTCATAACGGCTAGGTCGGGGGTTCGAATCCCTCCGGGCCCACCGGATACCAACTTTGGATGGATCTCGTGCTCGAAAAAATGTCGGGGAGTGGCGCAGCCTGGTAGCGCATCTGTTTTGGGAACAGAGGGTCGCAGGTTCGAATCCTGTCTCCCCGACCATTTTTGAAATTTCGTGTATCTTCAGCTGAACCTTACCATGCCGATATCACCCGGCGCAGCGCGCTGCACACAGCGGGCGGTTGCGCAGATCGATGACAGCGAGAGCTGATCATGGGCCATTGTATTGCGGCCCAATGTGCGTAATTTATGGCCATGGCACAGGATGACCAACCCGAGAGCAAAAGCGATGCCGACAAAAGCACCGAATGGGCAGAGTTTCGGACTGATTTAGCCGAGGATCGGACGATCCAGGCGACCGAGCGCACCTTTGCGGGATGGTTGCGAACGGCCTTCGCCGCGATCGGGGTCGGCATCGCGTTTCACGTCGTGTTCGGCGAATTTGATCCGCCTTGGCTGGGGCAAGCGATTGCATCGCTGTTTATCATATTGGGTATGTCGGTTGCGTTTACCGCAGAAAAACGCGCATCTCGCTCCTTTGAGCGGCTCTCAACGCACGAAATCGATCGGCCCAATATTCCAAATATTCGCTGGATGAGCTGGTCGATCATTGCTGGATCGCTCGCACTGATCGCCGGTATTTGGATATTAAACGACGGGCGTATCGGTCAGATTGGCTGAACCGATTTTCTCCATCGTTCCTGCGCAAGGCAACAAATTCAGAACCATGTTCGTGGACCTTGTATAATACACCACACAACAGATTATCGAAGATGCGCTTCGTGCAGCAGGTCTCATGAAATAGGTCGCGGGTTCGGTTCCATGCGGCTGGCTGTGATAATTGTTCAGAAGGGCGCGAATGCGGCGACTAAGGTCGCGCTGAAATCGGAGGTCTTGAACGGCTTTATCAGCCTGGGTGCGCAATCAAGAACCTCGCTATCCAGTTTGCGCGCCCCGTATCCGGTCACGACGACATAGGGTATCGATTCGCTCTGTAATGCAACGGCAATTGGCGCACTGCTGATGCCATCAAGGTTTGCATCAAGCAGTACACCGTCCAGATCATTTTCGGCCAACGCTGCGAGCGCCTCCTCGATCGTTCCGACCGGACCGACGACATGACATCCGAAATCCTCCAGCAACATGGCAATATGCTGCGCAACCATAAACTCGTCTTCGACGACAAGCAGCCGCCGACCGGCCAGCGCCGGAATCTCCGTGTCTTTCATCGGCCCGTATCCGGTAGCGCACCGGAAGGACGGCCGGGCGGCATGACCGATACTCCTGAGGGCATGACAAGCGTGGCGCGCAAACCGCTGGGCTCGAATAATATCGTAGCCTTTCCTTTTAGCTCATAGGCTGTGCTTCGCTCGATGAACCTTGTGCCCTGTCCGCGCTGAGAGGGCATCTCGACTGCGGGGCCGTCGCTCTCGATCCAGTCAATCGTGATGTCCCGGCGGTCGCCGGTGTGGCCCGTTCGCCAGGCGATTGTTACCAGCCCTGCAGGCTACGACAGGGCGCCATATTTGACCGCGTTGGTCGCCAGTTCGTGCAGAATCATCATCAACGCCAGGCAGGCTTGCGGCCGCAGATCGATTGCCGGGCCATCTGCCAGCGCAACCTGTTCGTCGACTCCGAACGGTTTGAGTGCGCGATGAATGATGTGTCTGAGCGTTACGCCCTTCCAGCTGCCATCGATAACGGCATCGTTAGCGCTCGCCAGAGCCTGAAGACGCCCCTGAAACGCGTCGTCGAAGATTTCCAGGCTCGCGCTGTGCCGCAATGTCTGGGCGGCAATGGACTGGACGACGGCGAGAGTATTCTTGACGCGGTGGCTCAGCTCGCCAACCAGCAATTCCTGATGCTGATCCGAATTGCGGCGTTCGGTGATGTCCTCCAGGGCGATCAATATGAATTCTGCCCGTCCATCCTCGCTGGCGATGCGGCATGCGTTGAGCATCATGCAACGCATACCCATACGGGGAACATCCAGCCCCATCTCATAATCGTCTATGCGGCGCTGCTTTGGAAGCAGATCCTCCAGCAGAGTGCGTAGTTCGGGAACATCCCACCGGCCATCCGACAATTCATAGACAGGGCGGCCAATCGTATCGGCTTCGCTCGTGCCAAAGATTTGGTGGAACGCGGGATTTGCAGAGCGGACACGCAAATCTCCGGTAAGGGTGATCAGCGGATCGCGGATGGTTTCCACCATCGCCTCGGCATAATCGCGCGCTTCGGCGATGCCTAGCTGGGTCGATTTCAAATCCGTGATGTCGATGAATGTGGCGACAGCGCCGACGATACGGTTGTCCCTGGTGCGGTAAGGCAGCACGCGTAACAGCAGGCAGCGGCCGTCATCCGCGCTCACTTCCTGTTCGGTTGTCGTCAGGCGTTCTACGGCGGCCTGCGCATTTTCCAACAAGTCGGCGATGGAAAACTTCTGGGCAAAATTGGCAATCGGCCGTCCGACATCCTTGTCGAGCAGATTGAACAGTCCCTGGATCGCTGGAGTAAACCACTTGATCCGCAAGTCGGTATCGAGAAAGATCGTCGCGATCTCGTTGCCTTCAAGCAGATTTTGAAGGTCGTCACTCGCTTCGGCCAGCTCGACGATCTTGCGGTCAAGCTGACCATTGACGGTGATCAGTTCCTCGTTGAGTGACTGCAATTCTTCCTTCGAAGCTTCAAGCTCCTCATTGGTGGCCTGCAACTCTTCGTTGACGCTGGTCACTTCTTCATTGGCCGCGGTCAATTCCTCGTTGGCAACCTCATATTGCTCAACGGTGACGCGCATTTCATCCCGCACAGACCGTAATTCCATTTCGAGGTCGCCATCCGGCGCGGCGGCGGCTTTTGCACCCTGTAAGGGGGGGGTATGCGCATCTGCACCGCGATCCTTGGCAAAGCTCACCAGGGTCATGTCGGAGCCAGGAGCATCACTGACTGGACCGGCCGTAACCAGCACCGCATCGCAGGTGCCGCTCTTGAACGGGACGCGCAATGTGACAGTCTTGTTATCCTCGATCGATTTGCGAACTGCGCTGCGAACCATCATTCCCAATCCATCACGCGCAAGCGCCAGCAGGTCCATTGTCGGCTTGCCCGAGGGTTGGACCAAATAATCGTCCGTCAAGCCATGGTAATGGAGCACACGGTAATTCCGGTCGATCAGCACCGAAGCGGGCGCGAAGCGTTCTGCCAGCGACCTGAGGGCAACGTCCGCTATCTTGGGCTGCGCAACAATGCCTTGCGCCTGCCCATCGCGGAACGGCCATTGGCCAAAGTCGAGAGCTTCCGACCGGGCAGATCCCACGCGCTGATAAATCCGCCAGCGTTTCGACACGCACCCGAACAGATGCTCCCGCTGGCCGATTGATTCGGCATTGCCGAGGAACAAGTAGCCATTTTCGCGCAGCGCGAAGTGCGCCAGACCGATCACCTTTTCCTGTGCAGAAGGCTCAAGATAGATCAGCAGATTGCGGCAGCTGACTAGATCCATTCGCGAATAAGGCGGATCCTGCAGCAGATTCTGCGGGGCGAACAGCACAGTCTCTCGGACCTCTGGTTCGATCCGATAGTAATTGTCATCGATCTTGTCGAAAAAACGGGAGATGCGTTCGCCCGGCAGGCTTTCCACCATGCTGCCCGGGAATGTTGCCCTGCGCGCGGTACTCAGATGATGTTCGGCGGCATCGGTAGCGAAAATCTTGACCGCCAGCTCCTTTTCAGATGCATCGTTGTGTTCGGCCAGGATCATGGCGATCGTATAGGCTTCTTCGCCGGTCGAGCAGGCCGGTACCCAGACCCTGATCGACTGTCCGCGTTTCGCCTTCGCCACCATTGGCGTAATCACCTCCCGATCCAGCGCGTCCCACGCATCGGCGTCACGGAAAAATGCGGTCACATGGATCAGCAAATCCTTGACGAGCTGACCGGCCTCTTCAGAATCCTGCGCCAGCAAAGCCAGATAGTCGTCGAGTTTCTCCAGATGTGCGAGACCCATCCGGCGATGGATACGCCGGGACAGCGTATTATGCTTGTACTGGCTGAAATCGTGACCCGCACGGGCGTGTAGCAGGGTGAGCACATCATCCAGACCAGGGCCCGATCCGTCAGCGCCGGGGCTTTCCTTCATTTCCGGCCGCGCGTCACCAACGTAGGAATGGCTTGCGTAGCGTATCAGGGCCTTGGGCATGTCTTCGGGCGAGAGCACCAGATCGACCGAGCCAGAGGCAACTGCATGACGCGGCATGCTATCGAATTTGGCGGACTCGGGATCCTGCGCGATACACAAGCCGCCAGCCTGCTTGATGTCGGCAAGACCGGCAGTCCCATTGCTGCCCGCTCCCGTAAGGATGATGGCGATTGATTTGGCCTTCTGGTCCTCGGCAAGGGAGCTGAAGAATTTGTCAATCGGATGGCGATGGCCGCGGGGCGCCTCTGGTTCGACCAGCTTCAGGACACCTTGTTCGATCAGCAGCGTTTTGGCCGGGATAATGATATGGACACGATTAGGTTTGACGCGCATGCCGTCTTCGATCTGCACCACGGGCATTGTCGTCTCCCGGCTCAGGATATCGGCCAGCGAGCTCTGCCGCGTTGGATCGAGATGTTGAACGATGACGAACCCCATACCGCTGTCGGCTGGCATCGCGTTGAGGAACGCAATCGCCACTTCCAACCCGCCTGCCGACATGCCAATGCCTACTATCGGAAAAGCCCCCCCAACACCTTCTGCCGCGTCACTGCCCTTTGACTCGGGGGCCGTTTGCCGATTGGACGCGGATACGCGCGCCGCGCCGCGCGGTGATGATTGTTTGTCGGCTTGACCGGTTACTTTGGTAACTTTCGGCAGCTTCTGTCTCCAATATATGGGGAACTGTTAGCAACGCTTTTGCGCGTCGAGTTCGCAAACCCAATTCCAAAAAGGACTTCGCGCCGTTGAGCGGGCCCTAATGAGAGCGTGGGGATAGAACTACGCGCTGTCCAGAAGATACGGATCGCAGGTAATTAAGTTCCATAATGCAAAGCATCAGGTGATCGGGATTATCAGAAAAAATATCTGTTTTTGTTGAACACTTCCAACGGCCATGCGCCGCTTTACCAGACGCAAAAAGGCGGGGCCGTCACGCTTGGAATGGCGCGGAATTTTCAGGCTGAGTTTCTTCGAGGCCCGCGATTGGTATGACCATTCGGCAAATCAAACCATCCGGCCGATAATCGTACAGGACGGTGCCGCGAAAGATTCTCTCAATCATTTGCTGGATCAGCAGCGTGCCAAACCCGTGCCAGTCTGGTGGCTGCACTGGCGGCCCCCCTGTTTCCCGCCATTCCAAGGCAAGTTGGCGCGCGGCGGGCGCGCCGCCAAGCGAAGTCGTGATCGTTACGCAACCGCTCGGCTCACTGAACGCCCCGTACTTGGCAGAATTTGTCGCTAGCTCATGAATGGCAAGGGCAAGAGATTGTACGGCTGACGAACGAAGTGCGACAGTTGGGCCATTGATCTTTACGTTTTCTCCGCCAGGCGTGCAGAAATGCGAGAGTTCGGCATGGAGCAGTGCATTCAGATCGACCTTTTCTCCCCGCCCCCGCGCGAGAAACGTCTGGGTAGCAGCCAAACCGCTCAAACGCGCCTGTAAAGAATCCTTGAATTCCGAGACGCTCGAAGCACTTTTCGCGGTAATCGAAACAAGGGCGCTGACTACCGAAATGACATTCTTAATTCTATGATCCAGCTCGTGGGCAATCGCCTCCCTCTGCTCCTCCAGCTCCTTTCGTTCCGTTATATCCCGGTGGACAACGGTCAGTACGGTCCTGCCGTTGACCGAATGGCGGGCAACGGTCGCCTCGCCGACAAATTCCTCGCCATTTTTCCGACGCCCCCACACCTCACGCTGATGACCCATGATGCGGCTTGCATTGCCGTGTTCCGCCCCAAACGTTCGCACTTGGTCTGCGTGTTGGGTGCGGTATCGCTGCGGTATAAGAATGCCTACGCTTTTGCCGATTACTTCGGTGGCGGAGTATCCGAAGGAACGCTCCGCAGACCGATTGAACAGCAAAATGCGCCCGTCCTCGTCAGTGCAAATTACCGAATCAGCAATAAATGGCAGGACATCCATTGACGAAAGTTCGGCCAAACTTGGTGAAGAATTCACTGGTGGGGATGAGGCAAACATCAACCGTCCTTCGTAATTAGCGACTCTCCACGAACCAATTACCATATTCTACATCGGAATGCTTATGATTTTCATGGTAGTTACTCGGCGGTCTGCCTGTAATTCGATACCAGGCGATGCCTTAGGGCCAACTATACCACAAAGGCACAGACCATGCCTCCGTCAGGCCCGCCAAAAATGCCGAATTCGTGCTGCAGCCGCACTGCGTCCGCACCGCTGGCGTTGATCGCGTCTGCGGCGCCGATGCAGTCTTCCGGATTGCTGCGATATATGGCTTTGACCGCGCCCCCGCAACAAAGGTCTTCGCCCTTGCCCTCCAGCGCATATACGTCGATTTCAAGTTCAGGCCGAAACCGATTGAGTTGTTCGACCAGATCGCCGGTGAAGGTGGCAATGCCGCATTTCTGGGGCGTGTAGTTTCCAACAACCGCTACGCGCCGCCGGGCGATATCCGATGGAAAAGATATGAGGTCGCTGTCTTCTTCCAAATAGTGTTCGAAAAGTAACGAGGCCGGTGCCTGCGGAGCGTCCATCAAAATGCATGCCTTCGTTATTGGCCCTCCAATTTACCAACACGGCTTGTCTGCTTTGGTTTCGCTGCGTTGCACAATGGACGGCCTTCCTGCCTCTCTGACGGAATCCCTTGGACGGGCCCGCCAACACCGGCCGCCCCTGGAGAAATCCTCGGGCGCCTTTTCATTGATCAGGGGGATATGGATTGCTGCGGGCCATGGTACTTCGCGATTGAAATCCTGGCTCCGCGACCTTTTCCGAAAGCTCAGCGGCCCAATATCACGGCGGGTTCAGAACCAGAGCTTGATCCCCATCAGGAATACGACACCGTCCGGGTCTTCGCCGTCCATCCGCGCGAAATCTGCGGTTTTGCCGGTCTTGGCTTCGTATTCCACGCCCAGATAGGGGGCAAATTCGCGGGCGATTTCATAGCGGAGCCGCAGGCCGACTTCTGCCTTGGACAGCCCTGCCCCGATGCCCTGTTCAGGCACATCCTGCGCGGACAGTTCAATTTCGGCGCGGGGCTGCAGGATCAGGCGCTGGGTGATTTTCTGGTCGTATTCCGCCTCGATTCGGGCGGTCAGATCGCCCCGATCGGACAGGAACAGCGCCGCATCCACTTCGAACATATACGGGGCTAGGCCTTGTACACCCAGCACCGCATAACCGCGCCCCGTTGGTTCGAGATCATAGCGCGCGCCCGCCTGCACATCGAAAAAGGGGCCGATCGCGTGGCTCCACAAGGCCTGCACTTCGGCGGATTCCATCGCCCCGGAAAAACTGCCCTCCCCTTCGGATTTCAGCCACAGCTTGTCGAGATCGCCCCCATACCAACCCTGCGCATCCCACAGATATTTCTCTTCGCCATTGGCGGTCCGGGCTTCGAGCCGGTCTATGATCACGACACTCGTTATCATGCCGCCGTTCTCGGATTTCAGCGTCTTGCGCGAAGCGGCCATTGCATCCGCGCCCCAGATTGCATCCGCTGCATGGCGCGGGCCCTGCGAGGCCTGCGACGGCGGAGCCTGCTGCGCGGACGGCGGGGCCTCCTCCGCGGGCATGTCATGGCCCGCGTGAGGGTCTTGCACGGGTGCTGGCTGTTTGCTGCCCAATGCCTTGGCAATGGCCGACATGTCATATGCTGGTGGTGGTGGCGCTGGTGATGGCGCGGACGCGCCGGGCTGCCCGGCGGGAGGCGTTTCGTGATGCTGGTGCTGCGCCATGGCGGGCGCAGCCGCCAGCAGCAGCGGGATCAGAGCGATCATCGCAGTCTTTGTCATTATGCTTCCCCGCCAAGGGGGCGCACGGTGACGACCTGGAACATGCCCGAATGCATGTGATACAGCAGGTGGCAGTGGAATGCCCAGTCGCCCGGCTCGTCCGCCGTCAGGTCGAATGTCGCGGTGCTGCCTGGCTGAACGATCACGGTATGTTTGCGCGGCTGCTCACCATGCCCCGCACCGTTCACCAGTTCGAAGAAATGTCCGTGCAGATGGATAGGATGCGCCATCATCGTATCGTTGACCAGCTTGACCCTGACCCGTTCATTATAGGCAAAGCGGATCGGATCATCGGCCACGGCGGAGAATTTCTTGCCGTCGAACGACCACATATAGCGTTCCATGTTCCCGGTCAGATGGATCTGCATCTGGCGGGTGGGAGATTTCACGCTGTGATCGGCTTTCCGGGCGCGCAGATCGGTATAGCGCAGCGTACGGTGTTCGACCTTGTCGAGGCCCAGGCCAGGGTAATCCATCCGGTCCACCGGCATCGGGGCGATCATGTCGACGCCCGCGCCGACCTCCACTTCTGGCGGCAGGTTCGAGGTGTCGCGCATGGAATGGCTCATCCCGCCCGATGAATGATCCATCGCCGGCGTCGCCATCTTCGCAGGCGCTGGCGGCATGGTATGGCTCATCGCGGCGTGATCGACCACTTCGGCATTGCCTGCCCCCTGATCCATAGCGCCGTGGTCCATGCCTTCCATATCGCCCATCCCCATATCGGCCATCCCCATATCGGCCATGGTCAGTGTCACCGGCTCGCGCAGGGCGGGGAACGCCGCCCTCGCCCCGGCCTGCGAGGTCAGCGTCGCCGCGCCCATGCCCGATCGGTCCATCGCTTCCGCGACCAGCGCATGGGCACCGGCTGGCGGGGTCACGATCACGTCATAGGTTTCCGCCGTGCCGATCTGCAGTTCATCCACCTCGACATCGTGCACGTCCTGCCCGTCGGCCTGGATAACTGTTATCGGCACACCCGGGATGCGGATATTGAAAAAGCTCATCGCGCTGCCATTGATGATCCGCAGCCGAACCCGCTCGCCCGGTGTGAACAGATATTCCAGACTATCCGCGGGGCCGTGGCCGTTGACCAGATAGGTGTAGGTCGATCCGGTAACATCGCTGATGTCGCGCGGATTCATTCGCATACCGCCCCACATGCGGCGCATTTCGCCGGCCATATCGCCGTCGGTCGCGGTCTGCATCTGGTAGTTGAAATAGCCTTCGGAGACTTTCAGCTTGCGCATGATGGAATGTGGATGGAGCGGCGAAAATTCGCTCAGCAGCACTACATAGTCGCGGTCATAGCGCGGGTCCGGCTCCGCTGGATCGATTACCAGCGGGCCGTAATGGCCCATCTGTTCCTGCAGGCCGGAATGGCTGTGCCACCAATAGGTGCCGCTTTGCCGGATCGGGAATTCATACAGAAAGGTTTCCTTCGGACGGATGCCCGGAAAGCTGACTCCGGGAACGCCGTCGAACTGGAACGGTAACAGCAGGCCGTGCCAGTGGATCGAGCTATCTTCATCCAGCGTGTTGGTGACATGCAGCCGGACATTCTGGCCTTCGCGCAGCCGCACCAGCGGGCCGGGCACAGTGCCATTGACTGTCACCGCGTGTCCGCTGCGCCCGCCGGTTGAAAAATGCGCATTGGCGATCGACAGGCGGATATCCTCGCCTGAAACCGTTCCGAAGCCTTTGCCGGCATGGGTCAGGCTTTCGCCCTTCGCCCAGGCAGGCATCGGCAACTGCGCAGCACCGATCAGGGCAGCGCTTCCGGAGAGGAATTTACGGCGCGGGATCGACAGGCGATCGGGCCTACTGCTTGAAATCGTCATGGAAGGGCACATAATACCCCCTTGGGGTATTACAAGTACGAGAAAAACAATGTCGGCAACAAACACAAAAACCAGGATCAATCGCCTGCGCAGGATCGAAGGACAGGTGCGCGGGGTCACGCAGATGATCGAGGACGGGCGCTATTGCATCGATGTCCTGTCGCAGATCCAGGCGATCAAATCCGCGCTCGCCAAGGTTGAAAGCGAAGTGCTGAAAGATCACGCCGCCAGCTGCGTCGCCGCCGCAATCGCCTCGGGCGACGAGGCGGAGCAGCGCATCAAATTCAACGAATTGATCGAATTACTGGAACGCCAGCGCCGCTAGAGCCTATTCGCCGCTTTCGACGGCACCCTTGATTGGCCCCGGTTCATTGGCGAGCACCTGGACCACCGCCGTCCATACCGCCACATTCTGGCGCAACTGGACCGGGTCGATCTTGTCGAGCGTGTCATCCGGCGTGTGGTGCAGGTCGAAATAGCGCGTCCCGTCCTGCTGCAGATCGATGATCGCACCCTTCTGGTCACGCGAAATATTGATGTCGGCCCCGCCCGTGGCGACCGCCGCCGATGGCGCAACCCCGAAACGGGCCGTGGCGGCCGCAAGTTTCGCCGCGAGCGCAGGATTGCTCTGTCCGAAATTGGTCTGGATCTGCCAGATCCGGTCGGCGCCGAAATCGCTTTCGAGACCCACCCCGATCGGCTCGTCAATATGTGCGGCGCTATATGCCTTGCTGCCCCACAGGCCGGTTTCTTCCGCACCGGCAAACAGTACCCGGATTGTCCGCAGTGGCTGCCCCGCTGCCGAAGCGTGGCGCGCCGCTGCGGCCACGATGCCGCATCCTGCCCCGTCGTCAAACGCGCCGGTGCCCAGATCCCAACTGTCGAGATGGCAGGCCAGCAGCACCGGCGGCAGCGAGGGATCGGTACCGACAATCTCCCCCACGACATTGCCCGATCTGGTCTTGCCAAGCTTCTGCGGGGTCAGGACCAGCTTCATGGTCACCGGCCTGCCGCCGGCGCGGGCAAACATCCGTTCCAGATTTGCCGCATCCGGCAGGGACAGCGCGCCCGCCGGAATCATGCCATCAACCACCTGTGTGCCGCCAGTATGCGGATTGCGGTGGTAATCGGTGCCGACCGATTTGATGATCGAGGCGGCCGCGCCCTTGCTCGCGGCAATGCTCGCCCCGACCCAGCGCGCCGGGCCGGCAAAGCCATATTGCGACCCATCCTGCGTGCGCGTCATCGAATGGCTGATATAGGCGATCTTTCCCGTCAGGCTGCCGGCAGGCGCGGCTTGCAAATCGGCCACGGTGCGGAACATGACCACTTCGGCGGTAATCCCGTCCGGCCCGGTGGATGCGCTGCCGCCCAATGCAGCCACATGAAACGGTTGCGGGAATGGCGCGACGATCTGTGCCGTTTCGGTGCCGCGCACCCAGGTATCCATCATGAAAGGTTCATCAGCGACATTGGCAAAGCCGTTTGCCTTCAGCCAGTTCATCGACCATTCGCGGCCGCGTGCTTCCGCTTCGGTTCCCGCCTGCCGCGGGCCGACTTCGGTGGTCAGCCCTTCGACAAAGTCCCACGCGATGGTGTCACCTTTCAAAGCGATATCGGCATGATCGCCCGGTTGGGCCATCACGGCAGGAACAGAAACAGGGAGCGTAAGTGCGACCAGCACGAGTAAGGATGATTTCATGGTGCCGGGGGCTATCCCCACTCGCCGTCTAAGTCCAGCCGATCAGAATTTAACCCCCGCAGAAATTCCCCAGATACGCGGTTCGTTCACCATGGCGGTTAGATTGTTGAAATCGATCCCCGATACCGCCGAAACATCATTGGTGATGTTGCGGCCGAACAGGGCAATATCATAGCGATCGGTGCGATAGCCGATGCGCAGCCCACCTTCGAGCATCGAATCGTCGCTGAATTCGACCGATTCATAAAGGAAGAACTGCACCTTTGAGCGGTATGCCCAATCGGTGAAGAGGTAAATCTCTCCGCTGGAGCCTGGGATTTCCTCGGTCAGGCCAAGCGACCAGTTGGCGGTCCAGCGCGGAGCCTGCGGCAACCGGTTGCCATCGATCGAGAAAATGTTGCTGCCCGGCGTGCGTTCCGGGTCGAGCACGGTGCAAGGCGCACCGCAGCCCGCCACGAAGGCATCGGGATCGTTGATCTGCGTGTCGTTATAGGAAAGCCCCGCAGCCAATTCGATGCCGTCGGTCGGGCGTGCCTGCAGCTCGGCCTCGAAGCCATATCCTTCCACCTCATCGGCATTGAGCAGCGTGGTGAAATTGTCGGCCCCGCCCACGGCGGTGAGCTGTAGATCTTCGGTGTTGAAGTAATAACCGCCCAGGTTGAAGCGGATCTTGCCACCGGCAAGGATGGTCTTCACGCCCGCTTCATAGCTCATCGTGGCTTCGCTATCGGCAACCGAAAGTTCCCGCCCGAAGGCCAGGCGGCCCTGCACCGAAGGCGCGCGATAGCCGCGCGCGACGCGGGCATATAGGTTGACGTCCTCGGATGCGGGCATGCTGGCGGCAATATCCCAGGTAAGGACTTCGTCATCGACATTCGCGGTCTGCTCCGGCACAGGACCGCCAAAGCCAAGGAAGCCGGGCCGCGTATCGATCGGGCGGCTGGCGGCGAAATCGCGCTGGTCGTCATTATAGCGGATGCCGCCCTGCAGGCGCAGACCGTTGTCGAATTCGTAGAACAGCGATCCGAACACCGCCCAGGCCTCGCTCACCTGGCGCTGAAGCGCGACTGCTGCGGGTGTGGTGTCGGTCGGAGTGCTGAAATCGAAGCTTTCGATGTCCAGCTTCTCGTTGAAGTAGAACACACCTGCGTGGTAGCCCAGCGGGCCGCCATCGTTCGAGGCGAAGCGCAGTTCCTGCGTGAACTGGTCAAGGCTGGGCACATTGTCCTGGCTTTGCGCAGGAAAGGGGATGAAGCCCGGGTTGCTGTTGTCGGTGAAGCCAGCCCCACAGAAGCTGCAACCGAAGCCGCCGTCGATATCGCCGCGGCTGAACAGTTCTGCATTCCAGTAGCTGGTGACCGAAGTGATCGTGACCGCGCCCAGATCATAATCGAGCACGGCGCCCAGGTTGTAGCTCTTCATATCCTGGAAGTTGAGTCCATCGGCACGCACTTCCTTGCGGTCGAACTTGCTGCCCGGCCCATCAAGCCCGATCAGCTTGTTGCTGCCGGGGGCAAAGGCATTGGCACGGAACACGCGCGCGGTGCCGTCTAGATCGCGATACTGGCCGATCAGGCGCAGCGAGAAATCTTCGGTCGGCTCAAACTGCACCTGCGCACGCAAGGCAAACTCGTCAAAGCCCTCAAGGTTGTTCTTGCCCGGCTCGTCAAGATTGTCGACCCAGTCGCTGCGGCCCTGGTAGAGGCCCGAAACGCGCACCGCCACGGTGTCGCTTAGCTGGCCGCCAGCCGCACCTTCAAGGTTGATCGTGTCGAAACTGCCATAGCTGCCGCGCAGATAATTATCGCCCTGCCCCGGTTTGACCGTATCGAGCTTGACGATCCCGGCTGGCGTATTGCGGCCGAACAGCGTGCCCTGCGGGCCGCGCAGCACCTCAACCCGGTCAAGATCGAACACCGGGAAGCCTTTCAGCACCGGGTTTTCCAGCACCACGTCATCATAGACCAGGCTGACCGGCTGCGATGCATTGAGGTCAAAATCGGTATTGCCCAAGCCGCGGATGTAGAAACGCGGGAAGGTGCGCCCGAACGAGCTTTCGATGTTGAGGCTGGGCACGCGGCCCGACAGCGCGCGAATATCGGCGCCAGCACTGCTGACAACCTGCAGCGCTTCACCGCCCAGCGTGCCAACCGAAACAGGAATTTCCTGAAGATTTTCCTCGCGCCGCTGCGCGGTCACGATAATCACGCCAACGCCATTGTCGGCCTGGCTTGCGGTTTCCGTATCCTGCGCTACGGCTGGCGCGGCAAACAGGATCGCACCGGCAATTGCCAGAGTTGCGCTGGTGGTGAAACAACGTGCATTGAGTGTCATAATCTTGCCCCCGAACCGTAATCTCGATTTCGTCACGGAATGCCCCAAGCCGCGAATCGATTGTTGTAGATGCCAGTGCAATTCGCAGCGGTTGCCGCCCAGGTCAATTCTGTTCCGGTGGAAAGTCGCGTCTGCGCAGGTCTTAGTGTCAGATTTGCCATGATCGCGCGGCGCATGTTCTTGCCCCTACGGCCTTTGGCCCCTATCTGCGCACCCACAGATCGCTCCACATGCATTCCCCACTCCGAAGGACCCACGATGGCCGCCCAATACGCATATGTCATGAAAAACATGACCAAGACTTTCCCTGGCGCGAAGAAGCCGGTGCTGGAGAATATCAATCTCCAGTTCTACCAAGGTGCGAAGATCGGTATCGTCGGCCCCAACGGTGCGGGTAAATCCACCCTGATCAAGATCATGGCCGGAATCGATACCGATTTCACCGGTGAGGCATGGCCGGGCGAGAACATCACTGTCGGCTATCTGGAGCAGGAACCGCAGCTGGATGAAACCAAGTCGGTTCTGGAAAACGTCAAGGAGGGCGCGCGCGAGACGGCAAATCTGGTCGAGCGCTTTAATGCGATTTCTGCCGAAATGGCCGAACCCGATGCCGATTTCGACAAACTCGGCGATGAAATGGCAGAGCTCCAATCGAAAATAGACGCAGTCGACGGCTGGACCCTCGACAACCAGCTCGAAATCGCGATGGAAGCCCTGCGCTGCCCGCCGTCGGATTCCCCGGTTGCAAACCTGTCCGGCGGTGAAAAACGGCGCGTGGCGCTGACCCGGCTGCTGATCCAGAAGCCCGGCATCCTGCTGCTTGACGAACCGACCAACCACCTTGATGCCGAAAGCGTCGAATGGCTGGAAAACCACCTCAAGGAATATGCCGGTGCGGTGCTGATGATCACCCATGACCGTTATTTCCTCGACAATGTGGTCGAATGGATCCTGGAGCTGGATCGCGGATCCTACTATCCTTACGAGGGCAATTATTCGACCTATCTGGAAAAGAAATCCAAGCGCATGGCGCAGGAAGACCGCGAGGATTCCGGGCGGCAGAAAGCATTGTCCGAAGAATTGGAATGGATTCGCCAGACCCCCAAGGGCCGGCAAACCAAATCGAAGGCCCGCCTGCGCAAGTTCGAAGAATTGCAGGATGCGCAATCGAACCGCAAGCCGGGCAAGGCGCAAATCGTGATCCAGGTGCCGGAACGGCTTGGCAGCAAGGTGATCGAGGCAAAGGGCCTTACCAAGGCCTATGGCGACAAATTGCTGTTCGAAGACCTGTCCTTCATGCTGCCGCCGGGCGGCATTGTCGGCATAATCGGCCCCAATGGCGCGGGTAAATCCACGCTGTTCCGGATCATCACCGGGCAGGAAAAGCCCGATAGCGGCACTATCGAAATCGGGGAAACCGTCCACCTTGGATATGTCGATCAGAGCCGCGACGATCTGGACCCCAAACATAACGTGTGGGAAGAAATTTCCGACGGCCTCGATTACATGAAGGTCAACGGCCATGACATGAGCACGCGTGCCTATGTCGGCGCGTTCAACTTCAAGGGATCGGACCAGCAGAAGGTCGTCGGCAAGCTGTCCGGCGGTGAACGCAACCGGGTCCACATGGCCAAGATGCTGAAAGACGGCGGCAATGTGCTGCTATTGGATGAACCGACCAACGATCTCGACGTGGAAACCCTGCGCGCGCTGGAAGATGCAATCGAGAATTTCGCTGGCTGTGCGG
>JAGXGU010000167.1 GCA_024636575.1 Altererythrobacter sp. | reverse complement strand
TTTGACCGGTTCCGGCGCGAATTGAGCGAATTGTTCATTATCCGCCGCGAATCGTCGCCTTCTCCGCAGCCCGAACGGCGGCTGGAACGGGCGCGCTATTTCCTCGAAAGCGGACGGGTCAGCGCAGCTATCGCGGAAGTGAAGAAATTGCCCGGTGCCGCGCGCGCGCAGGCATGGATACGCGATGCCGAACGCTATGCCGCAGCGCAGCAGGCGCTTGATCTGATGGAAACTTCAGCGGTGCTGGAACCGCGCCGTTTGCGTGACGGGGAAGGCCATCTGATCCAGCAGGCCAGCCCGGCAGAGGCTGGCAACTAGATATCAGGCTTTCAGCAGTTCCGGCATATCGCCGGTGACGCCGCGCGCTTCATCCATGAACCAGTTCTTCAACGCAGGCGTGCGCTCGATCCCCGCCATGCCGAGACGCCGCACTGCGGAGGCTGTGCGTCCCGGAATACCAAATATGCGGGTCAGCCCGTCAGTGGCCAGCGCCACCGTGAAGGCATCGAGCCCGCGCCATCTTTCGTACCGCGCCAGCAATTGCGCATCGCCTGGTTCCAGGCCGATCCGCATCCCTTCTGCCAGCACTTCTGCCAGCGCGCCGACATCGCGCAGGCCAAGGTTGAGGCCCTGTCCGGCAATCGGGTGGATACCATGCGCGGCATCGCCCACCAGCGCGAGCCGCGGTGCGGTGATCTTTGCCGTGTGGTGGAAGCCCAGGGGATAGGATGATCGCGGCGCGACCGAGGTGATTTCGCCGAAAATGTCGCCCATGCGCTTTTGCACTTCGGCCAGAAATGCCCGGTCGGACAGTTTGAGCACTCCTGCCGCGTCCTTTTCCGATACGGTCCAAACCAGCGCGCTGCGGTGCGTGCCATCGGCATTGTCCAGCATCGGCAGCAGTGCAAACGGGCCAGCGGCGTAGAAGATTTCCCACGCAACATTGTCATGCGGCAATTCATGGATCAGCCCGGCGATGATCGCGCGGTGGGAATAGTCCCATTTCGCCAGCACCAATCCTGCTTCGTCCCGCGTGGGGGATTGCCGGCCTTCTGCAGCGATCATCAGGCTGGCCGCCAGGGTCTGGCCATCGCTGAGCGTGGCCGATACGCCGTATTCGCCCCGGTCGCGCCGGGTCACTTCGACCTGCGAATGCCAGGAGATCAGCGGTTCTTCCGCCGCCGCTTCGAACAGCGCGAGGCGTAATTCGCGGTTGGCGAACATCCGGCCAAGCGATCCCTCGCCGGGCCCGGGTGTGAAATCGAGCCTGCCGGGGCGCAGCTGGTCGGACACTGCGATGGAGGCGATCGGGCTGCCATGCGGTTCCAGCCGCTCACCGAGGCCGATATTCTTGAACAGATTCCAGCTGGCTGTCGAAATGGCGGAGGCGCGCCCATCGAAACCGTCGGCAGTCAGGTCCGCGGGGTTGGCGCGATCGACCACGTGGCTGGTGATGCCCTTCCTCGCCGCAGCAAGCGCGAGGGTCATGCCGACCAACCCGCCACCGAGGATCAGTAAATCGCGCTTCTGAGTAGTCGACTGCATGACCTGCCTTTTTTGTGCTGCCTGGTACAACTCTACTTGGCCATCGGTGCGCTGTCGTGCAAGGACAATGGCCGTGATGTTTGCTTTCAGACCCCTGATTACGGCACGTGCCGCCCTGATGTTGCTGTTTGCGGTGGTGGCGGTGTCACTTGCCCCGAATGCGGCCATTGCTCAGGGCAACAATATCACTGCAGAGCTGGTGGCCGAGGGGCCGGTTGTGCCGGGCAAACCAGTGACGCTGGCAATTCATTTCACGCCCGCGCCGGGCTGGCACGGCTATTGGCAAAATCCGGGCGATGCCGGATACGGGATGCAGCTCGACTGGCAATTGCCCCCAGGCTGGGAAGCAGGCGAGCCATTGTATCCCGTGCCGCACCAATTGCTGATCAGCGGGTTGATGAACCATGTTTACAAGGGGCCCTATGCGGTTCTGATCCCGGTCACCGCGGCGCAGGGCGCCATCGCCGGACAGGCCGTGACGGTCAGCGTCGCGGCGCAGTGGCTGGCCTGTACCGATGTGATCTGCGTTCCGGAAAAGGCAACCTTGCAGGCCACCATTCCCGCCGCGGCCAATTTGCCTGATGAACGCTTCACCCAATGGATGGCTGCGATTCCGCCGGAAATCGACCAGACCGGCTCGTTCGAAATCACCGACAAGTTCCTGCGCCTGGCAATCCCGCTTCCGGCAATGCTCGAACTGCCCGATCCGCACATCTACCTCGCCAGCCTGGATCTGGTTGCATATGGCGCGCCGCAGCGTTTCAGCCGGAGCGGTGATCTGTTGATTGCGGAGATTCCACTGGCCCTGTTCGGAAAAGTGCCAAGCAAAATCAATGGAATAATGGCGTTCAAGGATGGCGAGGGCGTACGCTTTACCGCGCAGGGCGGGGTGGTGCCCGCCAATGGAGCTATGTTGGCACAGCCGGGTAGGGATAGCCCGCCGCTGGTCATTCTGTTGCTGGGCGCGCTGGCGGGCGGGTTGCTGCTGAATATCATGCCGTGCGTATTTCCGATCCTCAGCCTGAAGGCGCTCAGCCTGGCGCGCGCGGGGGAAAGCCAGCGCGAGGCACGGGCGGAAGGGCTGGCCTATACTGCAGGAGTAATGCTCGCCAGTGTCGCGCTCGGCGGATTGCTGCTGGTCCTGCGCGCGGCGGGGGAGCAGGTGGGCTGGGCATTCCAACTGCAGGAACCGGGCGTTGTAGCGGCGCTGGCCGTGCTGGCTGCGGCGATCACCGCCAACCTTGCGGGATTGTTCCAACTGCCATCCTTCTCGATCACCCGCAGCGGGGAACCGGCCAGCGCATTTGCCACCGGCTTGCTCGCTGCCGTGGTCGCAACGCCGTGCACCGGCCCGTTCATGGCGGCTGCATTGGGCGCAGCATTGCTGCTGCCCCCGGTGCAGGCACTGGTGCTGTTTGCCGCGCTGGGCCTTGGGCTGGCGCTGCCATTCCTGTTGATCGGTTTCATCCCCGCACTGCGGCGTCTGCTGCCCAAACCGGGCGCCTGGATGGAGACTTTCCGCAAATTGATGGCCGTTCCGATGGGCCTGACGGCGCTGGCGCTGCTCTGGCTGGTGTGGCGGTTGGGCGGCGAGGTGTTTGCTGTCCTCACCATCGCTCTGGCCTGCGCCTTGATCGCTGCCTTCGTCATTTACGGCAAGGAGCGCCGCGGGCAGCCGGCGCTACGCCTTGCCGGTTTCGCGGCGGTTGCGGCGGGCGCTGTGCTGGTCTTTGGCCTGACGCGCAGTTTCGAGGCACCATCGCCGCCGGTAGAGGCCAGCATCCTGAGCCCGGTGAGTTTCAGCGAGGCCAATCTCGCCAGCGCGCGTGCGCGGGGCAAACCCGTATTTCTGTGGTTCACTGCCGATTGGTGCGTAACCTGCAAGGTCAATGAAAGCGTCGCGATCGAGCGCGAAGCAACCCGCGCGGCATTCGATCGGGCCGGGGTGATTGCGGTCAAGGGTGACTGGACCCGGCGCGATCCGGAAATCAGCGCCTTCCTGACCAGACAGGGCATTGCAGGAATTCCGTTGTATATCTGGTATGCGCCTGGCGGCGAGGCACAGCAATTGGACCAGGTGCTGACCCCCGATATGCTGGTGGATCTTGCCGCGGTTCCCTAGCGGACAGAGCGGATCGCGGGAATGATCAATGCTGCGGCCAATGCGGCCATTGCGCTGAGCAAGACCAGTTGCGGAAGCGCCCCGCCCAGGCCACCATTGTGGATCGCCAGAAGCGCGGCAATCGGTGCGATAATCGATGGCAGGGTGTTGGTCAGGTTCATTACCCCCAACAGCGCGCCGCGATGTTTGTTGCCGCTGAGAATTTGCGCCACCAATGCCGTATCGAGCGACAGGAACGAGGCCAGCGCGGCATGGAAAACGGCAAATGCCAGAACCAGAACCAGCCAGCTCGGCGGCATGCTCAGCACCAACAGGGAGCCTGCAATTATCCCCGCGCTGATGGCCAGCGGCCAGCGGCGAATGCGCTGCAGATCCGAAAACAGCCCGCTCAAGACTGACGCGATAATCGCTGCAGCCGTTGCGACGAGCGAAAGCCAACCAATCACCGCCGTCGTCTCGGCAATACCGGGGATGCGGCCGGCCGCAGCAACGGAAGCAAGATAGGCATAGAGATAGGATGTCATGACCATCGCGCCCAATTGAACCAGCAAGCGGGCTGTCGCGGCAATGGCGAAGTCGCGCTTTGGGCTGGGCAGGGCGGCGAGCGGCAGCGCCACTGGCGCCCGTTCTTGCAGATCGCCAAACGGCCATTGGACGAGCAGCGGCACCATCAACAGCGCGCCTGCCGCGCCGATTGCGTAGAATGCGGCATCGCTATCGGTTGGATATAGCCAAGACAGCAGCGAAACTGCTGCAATGGAAATCGGCAAGGTGGCATTCAGCCGTCCAGCAATGCGGCCCTTTCTGGCATCGGGAATATAATCGGCCAGCAGCGCGCCAAGCGGAGCAAATGCCAGATTGAGCGCGAACTGGAATGTTGCCAATGCGAAGCCAAGCGTGGTCAGATTGCCCGCACTGCCGAGGCCGCCATAAGCCATCAGCATTGCGCCAACGCCAATGGCAATCAATCCCCGGCGGCTGCCATACCGCAGCAGCCAGCGGTCGCTCAACATGCCTGCCAGGATATGGGAAATGCTGGCAACCACCCCGCCGATCAGCAACAGCCAGCTGAGCGAAGGCAGATCGGCATGTCCGGCGATGGCTTCCACCCGGCGGGGCAGCAGCAGGATCAGCAGCGGAATGAATGCGAGAAACGCGCCCAGATAGGCGAGGCCGAAGAGCCATTCTGCCGCGGTGTTGAGTGACCCGGGGCCCCACCCGCCATCGGCTTCCCCGCCATCGGTTTCGTCAATCGGCATTGATATGCGCCTGGCCATCTACCCTCACACCGATTGCATAACGGGTATCAGTACATTTCACGATTAAAAACGCGCGATTTTTGCCTGAGCCTGCGCAATCTTGCAGGTATGCGGTGTTAGACAGGGCGCGCGCGCGATCGAGCCGCTGATTTCGGTCAGTCCGCGCCGTAAACCCGGACCCAATCGACATACATGGCAATCTCACCCTGCTTGACCCGCTCGACGGTCGATGCGGGTAGTCCGTTATAAGGCGTCTCGATCCCGTTGGTCTTGAAGGGATATGCGCCGCCCAGGGCGAAATTCAGGATGACATGCTTGGGATTGTCGAAGCTCCATTTGCCGTAATGTTCCGCCATGATGCGGGTGGCGCGATAGGTCAGCCGCCCGTCCACTTTGAACAGGATTTCATCCGGCGTCCATTCGGCGGAATATTCATGCCATTGGGTTACATCGGTTTTGGGCGGAAAAAAATATTTGTTGACCAGCGGAGTCTCGCCCGAATAGCCCTCCCCATGCAGGGCGACCCCGGTCCAGTCGGCTTCCCCGACATATTCCATGATGTCGATTTCGCCGGTGTTGGGCCAGCTCCCGTTGCCCAGCAACCAGAATGCCGGCCACACCCCGACGGCATCGGGCATTTTGATCCTTGCGGTGGCCCGGCCATAGGTGAAATCGAACTTGCCGCGCGTGTCTATGCGGCCCGAAACGAAGTCCGTCTTGCGACCATCGGGCACCGCGAACCCCTTGCGGTAATTTGGCTGCAGCACCAGCACGCCGCCATCGGCCCCTTCCACCGCGCCATCGGGAAGAAAGCGGATGGTATCGGGGGAATCGATATAGGCCTGCTGTTCATTATTGACCCAGAATTCCGGGCCGATCACGTTCCATTTTGCCCGGTCGAGTTCGCCAGCATTGAACTCGTCCGCAAACAGGAGTGTTCCATCGGGTGATGCCTCGGACGGCCCGGTGGAAGCCAATGCGGCCGGGGATTGCTGGCAGGCCGATATCATCAAACCCAAGGCAAGCAGGCTGATGCCTTGAGCGAATTTCATGGTCAGTAATCCCTCTATCAAGTGGGCGATCAAGCGGTCGCCGGTCGCCGGGCATAGATGCCGAAGCCAGCTATGATGGCATAACAGATCGCAGGCAGGGTCAGTGCAAACGCCAGGCTGCCGCTGACATCGGCGATGACGCCCGTCAGCAGCGGAATTACCGCCCCGCCGAAAATCGCGACATTGATAATGCCAGATCCGTCGGCTGCCCGGCTACCCAGCTTTTCACAGGCGAGGCTGAAGATGGTCGGGAACATGATTGCGTTCATGAGGCCGATTGCCAGCAAGCTGTATCCTGACACTAGGCCTGTCGTATTGGCGGAGATGGCGATGAGCACGATCGCACCGGTTGCAACAAAGGCCAGCACCTTGCCCGGGCTGATTACCCGCAAGACAGCTGATCCGATGAAACGGCCCACCATCGCGCCGCCCCAGTACAGGCCGATCAGTTTCCCGGCGGCCTGTTCTTCAAGCGCCATCACGCCGGGCTGCATCAGGTAATTCACCACTATCGACCCGATCGAGACTTCTGCGCCGACATACAGGAAAATGCACAGCGCACCGTAACCGAAACGTGGGCGGCCAAGCAGGTCGATACCGCCGAGGCCCGCACTTGCTTCGTGCTTTTCGCCCTGCAATTTATTGCGGAACATCCATACCACTGCGGCCACCAGCGCCAGCGCAATTGCGATGCCGACATAGCCGTTCACGATCGCCTGACTTTCCGCCGTGCGATAGGCATCAAGCGCCGGACCGGACAATTGGTCCGCGCTGAGCGAGGCAAGGCTGCCCAGGATCAGGATGGAGCCGACGATCGGAAAAACCGTGGTGCCCAGAGAATTGAATGCCTGCGCAAATGTC
>JAGXGU010000166.1 GCA_024636575.1 Altererythrobacter sp. | reverse complement strand
TTCGACGCCGAGGACGCCGCCGGTATCGAGGCGCTGGCGCAATTGCTTTCGCCGCGTATTTAAGCGGGCGCGATAACGGCCCAATTCGGGACATTGGCGAGGGAAACCTTGGTTTCCTGCGAGGGGTAGTGGTAGATTTTCGGTTAATTCCGGGAATCGACCTCGCCTGCCGAAGGAAAAATGCCGATGCGTGCCGATCACCAGACTTCCCGCGAGTGGATGGCCCCGATGGCTGTCCCAATGATAGCCATAGCCTTGGCCTCAACCGCAATGGCCGCTTCAGGCCCGGCGTGGGCGCAGGCCGGCGGGCCCGAAGTCACTTTTGAAGAACGGCCCGTTGTCCAGGATATCCCCGGTTCCCGGAACCCGGACATTGAGATCGAGGTCGAACGGCATGAGATGCACGGCGCCGATAAGGGCGACCATGCACTCGAACCGATGGACCATCCGCCGCATCATCCAATGCGCGATCACCCGGCGGGACATCGGCAGATCGCGCCCGCAATCCATCCTGGCCCCCTCCATCCTGGCCCCCTCTATCCAGGAGCGATGTATCCAAGCCATGCTCTGGGCGCCCCGATCTATTTCCCGCAGGGCGATTCTCCCGCTGGTGCGATGCCTTATCCGGGTGGTTTCCAGCACGATCAGATGGGCCGCGAACAGTGGCTGGAGGATTGCCGCACACACCATGATGGCGGCCGCGACCGGCGCGACGCGCCCGATGAATGCGCGGCCTATCTCGTCCAACATGACGCGCAGTGGCGGCATATGCGCTATGGTTACGGCCCGGTCATGCTCGTTCCGATCATGGTCCCGGTCGAGCAACGCGCGGTCGTGCGCGAATATGTGACCGAAGAATGGGTTGAGGAAATCGTCCCCGCCGCGCCTGCGCCCGGACCGGTCAAGACGATTCCGGTCAAGACAGTTCCGGTGAAAGCCAAATCCGTAAAACCGGTGAAATAAAACAAAGGCCGCCAAGCCGCACTGCACCCCGCCCTGCGCGAAATCCTCAGGGGGTGGATCCGGATGAATTTTGGGCACCCGAATTTTGCGCAATCGTGAATTGCCCTTCGGCCAGGCGGATAATCCCCATCCGGGCGATATCCTTGCCGCGCCCCAGTTCTACCGGATTTTCAATCTTGGAACTGACCGACAGCGCGCGGGCGGAATCGGCAGCCACGCGAAGCCGGTACCGGCCATAGGGGACACGTTCGAACAGGAAGAACCCGTCGAATTCGCTCATCGTTGCGGCCACCAGGGCCCCCCGCATATCGAGCAGTTCCAGCACGACCCCGGGCAAATCGGCACCCGAAGGCGATTGCAGGACTCCCTCCACCTCGCCCGAAGGTGAGATCGGCAATTCAATCACCGTCGCGACGCCCGGCCGCGGGATCACGACAATGCCTTTGGTGGCCGGCGCGAGGTAAGGATCACCCAGCGAAGATTCATCGACGCCGACCAGGATCGGAATATAGGGGCGTAGCCCGTCCACGATAGCGCGGCCGGTCTCGTCGGTAATTGCATCTGTTGTTCGCAGGCCTGCCTCGACATAGACATCCTTCAGAACATCCTCGCCCGGCCCGCGCCGCCCGTCGCCATCCTCGTCGCGGAAGACGGTTACCGCAGCCTGACCGCTACGGGCCAGTTTCTTCTCCGAAAAGCGAATGCCGCCGTTTACCGGATCAGGGCCGAAGCTGAATGACAGCGCCAGATTTGCACCAACCGCGCCACTCGTCGAAAGGCTGGCATTGGTGCGCAAGGCAAAGCGGTCGAAACGTTGGGTATAGCCCAGCCCGAGGCTGGTATCGCGGCGCATCGCCTCATATTCGATTTCGGCAGTCAGGTCGCGCCGTTCATCGATCGATTTATCCGCGGAAATTCTTACCGTTTCCAGGCCTTTGGTATTTCCTGACAGGTTGAAATTGGCTGACCCCCTGAGGCGTAATCCGAATTGCCGCGTGTTGGCGAGCAGGCGCAGGCGCGTGGATTCGCGGCCGCCGCGCGGGCCCGCATCATCAGTGCGTTCGTGCTGCAATTGCGCTGTTACCGCGATACCGCGCAATCCGACGGCCGTTTGAATTAACCCTTTGGTAACCTTTGACCCGTCGCGCAGGACCGACCGATCGATCGATCCCTGGATCGGCAGCACGAATTTGCCGAGCCGCAGCGAGGTATCGAAATTGAAGCCATATTGATGATCAAGGCCTTCGTTCACGAATTCACTGGCGAAATCGCCCTGGACCCAGATGGCATTCGCCCCCAGGTTGAAATTCCCCAACCGGCCAAGCGCGCTGGTCTGCACCACCGCGCCCGCGCCCAGTTCATGCGCCGCCGCCAGTTCCAGTTGCATGGAACCGAGCGTGCGGTACACACTGCCTTCGAGATAATTTCGTCGCCGCGTGTTCACCACCAGGCTTTGCAGGCCGAGCGCGACACTGGTGCGCTTGTCCAAGCCCCGTTCGATACCAATTCCGCCCCTCCAGGCGTGAATAGCCCCGACATTGGTCTTGCGAAGATCGATCAGGTCACGGTCATCCTGCAAGATACCCGCCCAGTAGAATGTTTTACCCGGTTCGACATTGTTGGTCCCCACGGGCTGGTCGAACCGTTCGCGGCGGATCTGCCCCTGCGGGCCGTACAGCACAACTTCCAGATCGTTCTGGCCATAAAACAGGTCAATATCGAGGAATTCATAACGGCCATCGTCGCTTTCCGCCTGGGAAGCGATCAGCTGCCCGTTACGGTACAATTCTGCGTCCCATCCCGATGGCATGGTTCCGCGAATGGTCGTGCTGGAGAAACGCGAGTTGCGGCCCAGCGGCTGATTGCTGATGAATGCCCCGCGGCCAACCGCGCTCTGGCCAGTCAATTGACTGCTTTGCGTTTCGACGTCACCGACCGCAATCTGGGTGGCACCGAGCGGCCCCAGCATACTTCCGGTCGAATCGTTGCGAAACGCACTGATTCGCAAGGAGTTCGGCTTGAGCTGAGTGTCGGAACTGAGCCGTGCATCGAAACTGGCACCCGCGACTTCGCCGGCGGCAAAGATCTCGTACCGCCCGCTGGTCCGGTTGCCGGACGAAGAAGCGTAACCGAGCCGGACAACCGCATCGACCGACGGCGTACGCCACATCTTGTATTCGCTCTTTGCGTGCGGATAGGTGGAAAGATCGAATGCCTGGCTTTTCGGGCGAAGTCGCGCAGCGCGACTTCTGCGTTCGATCGCCTCCATGAATGGCAGTTTCGTGTCGCTTTCCAGCCGGATGACCGAATTATACAGGTCGAGCTTCAGTTCCACCCCGAACCAGCGCGACAGGGCCCTGGTATCAACACACCAGCCTTCCGGCGTATCGAAAATCTCTCCATCGACCGGAGCAGAGTCGCTGTTCATGTTTTGTACCGAATTAGCTGCGCGGTCGAGGGTGAATTTCTGGTCCTCCGTGAATAACCAGCCAGTTGCGCGGCGCGACTTCTTGTCGATCCGAATTGGCAGGTCGAGCGACTGAATGACGTCAGCCAGATCCAGGCATATCCCTGTATCTGTCTGATAACCCCTGATTTCATTGGTGAGTTTGTAGGAGCCGACATTCATCTGCAGCAGCAACACATCGTCATCGCTTGGCTGCCAGGCATTTTTGGATGTCTGCGCATGCGCCGGATTGCTCAATGGCCCGGCAACGCCAAGCGCCGCCGCAAGAATTGCAGCGGCGCCTAGGGTCAAAGGGTTGCGCGGTGACATGGGACTGGATTTCGGTCAGCTGGCCTGGTTCAGCCCAGCACCGTCTCCACTGCGGCAATGAGTGCGCCGCCCGCCTCGGGCATATCGCGATACTCAAATCGCAACTGGCCCTTCAGCGCCGCGGCTTGTTCGGGCGTGAGATCGAACTGGACAGTCCGTTCGGCCAGTTCGCTATAGATGGCGATCCCGCGTGCCATGAAAATCGGTTCGTCGCTGCCGGGCCGGGTCACGCGCAGTTCACCGTATGTGGAGCTGGCTCCGCTTCGGCTCATGGCAATTTGAAGCTCAGGACCGCGCTGGCCCGCGACCACTTTCGGATCATGGATGGCAACAGTTGCCTGCAGCCGCCCATGGCGAACGATAATCGGGATTGTCACGCCGTAAATTGGGACCAGTTTGATACTGATGCCCTCGCCTTCCTCCGGAGTTTCCGTCACCGGGCGGGGATTCGGGATGGCGCGGAAAGACATGTGAACCCGGTATTCGCCATCAGGAAGGTCGGCACCTGGCCGTGCGGCGATCCGCACTGCCTGGGGCTGGCCCGGGGGCAGGGTAATCCGGCGCGGAGCATAGCGAATCATCGACAGCGCTGCCTGCTCAAGTTCGTTCGCGGCTTCCGTTTCGACATCGATCAATTGGCCGGTGGAGGTCATCCGCCGCAATTCCAGACCGATTCGGTAGGTCGCTTCTTCCGATCCGATATTGCTCAGGATGACTTCGGCGCCTCGGCGGCCATCTAGGATGATCCGCGTCGGTGCCACCAGCAGATCGCCTTGCGCCGATGCCGGGGATGCAGGCAGCAGGCTGCCGAATGCGGCCAGTGCTGCAAATGCCGCTAATGTCGCTCTGATCGGGCGGGTAAATTTCTTGGCCATTACTATATCGATCCCCGGATGGTTGCGGCCGCGTTGCGCGGCGGGTCCGTATTTGTCCTGATGGGGTAAGCGAATAGGGTTAATATTCGTTAAACATGCGCGGCTGGCACCACGGCGTCATATGCACGGGAAAGGCCGCGCCCTTGCGGACGCGGCCCTGCCATTTCAACGCGTTCTTCAGCCAGTCGCCATTACCTTGGCGCCCCGCCGAATTGCAGTTTGTATCTTAGCTATATTCGACGGAAACGCTGAACGTACCGGTATAGATGCCTGCAACTTCGCTGCCGTCGAACGTCAGATCGCCGCCAACTTCGAAGGCAGATGTACCGGTGCCGCTGAGGGTGACTTCGTAATAATCGCCCGCGAGATCGGTCACCAATGTGGCATCCGAATTGAGATTGCTGAGTACAAGCTCGTCAGCAGCGGTGCCGACAGTGCCGCCGGCACGCCGCAGGATTACATTTGTCGATTGGAGATTGATCTTCACGTCCTTCGACGCGGTCCCGGCGGTGATGCTGAACGCTGCCAGTTCGGTCGTGCCGCTGCAGACGATATCGACATCGGTGCAATCCAGAGTGCCGGTTGCCGCGTCGAGCGAAACAACGCCTGCGCCCGATACCACCATGGCACCGAAATCGAGTTTGCTGCCTGTGTCGAGTTCCAGCTGCAGTGCGGTCAGAATTTCAGCAAAGGCATCGGCTGATGCGCTATCCTGGGCCTGTGCAACACTGGACATGCCCAACGATGCGGCGACAACTGCACTTGCAGCGCCAAAACGGAGAAACTTCTTCATAATATGGTCCTTAAAAATGGTCTTCGATCCCGAACAGGAAGGCCATTGTGGCTCCCCCGCTGGATGAACGCCCCTGTCCATCCGAGGAGCCCTAAGTAGGACCACTGAGTTCAATCTTTGCTTCTGGGTATGGTTAACAGATGAACTGTTTTCTGTTAACTATTGAGCCGTTCGACAGGTCATAAAATCAAATATTGCCTTGTTATTTCAAGTGTTTGTTAGATATCTCCGCCTGTCAGACGCTGGCAAACCAGATCCAACTGATCGAGAGTACGGTATTTGATCGTGACCGTTCCAGACCTGGGATCGAGGTCGGTCTTGATTTTTACCGGTAGCCCCAGGAACTCTTCCAGATGGCCCTGCACCGCCGCAATGTCGGCATCCTTGGCCGGATCTCGCGAGGTTCTTGCCTTGCGCCGCTCCGATTCGGCGGGGGCGGATCCAGCCTTTACCATCCGTTCGACATCGCGGACCGACAATTTCTGCGTGACAGCCTGCTTCGCAAGCGAGGCGGCATGGTCATAACCGATCAAGGCGCGGGCGTGCCCCATGCTGAGGTCACCCTGTTCGACCATTGCCAGTATTTCTTCGGATAGCCCCAGAAGTCGCTGGAGGTTGGCGACGTGGCTACGTGATTTATCGACCAGCTTGGCAATTTCGCCCTGCGTCATGCTTTCTTCATCGGACAGCCGCTGATAGGCGCGCGCTTCTTCTACCGGGTTCAGATCTTCGCGCTGGATATTCTCGATCAGTGCAAGGGCCATGACTTCGCGCTCGTCCAGATCGCGCACCAATGCAGGGATTTCGTGCAATTGCGCCTTCTGCGCCGCGCGCCACCGCCGTTCACCCGCAACCAGCTGATAGCGGCCACCCGCCAATGGGCGGACGATAATCGGTTGGATAACCCCGCGTGCGGCGATCGAGGCTGAAAGTTCCGCCAGCGCATCCTCGTCGAAATATCGGCGCGGCTGCCCCGGCAGTGGCTCGATCGAAGCGATCGCAAGCGAAGCCAGGCCCGAGCGGGCATAAGTTTCTTCACTACGGCGAGAAGAATCAATAGAATCAGTTACTTCGCCGCGAACCAGAGGTTCCTCGCGGCGGGTTTCCCCCATCAGCGCGCTGAGACCCTTGCCCAGTTTCTTCTTTCCTTCCGCGGCGGCACGGGAAGGAACCGAAAAGCGAATCGGATCGGATGCGATGTTACTCATGCGGCTTTCCTTTGTTCAGGCAATCTTCCGATCAATTCGCGGGCCAGCGCGATATATGCGCGGCTGCCGGCACAGGAATGATCATAAACCAGCGCTGGCAGACCGTGACTCGGGGCTTCTGACAGGCGGACATTGCGGGGAATGACCGATTCGAAGACCAATCCCGCCAGGCAATCGCGAACATCATCGGCCACCTGGTCCGTCAGACGGTTACGCCGGTCAAACATCGTGAGGACGATACCGACGATGCCGAGGTCGGGATTAAAGCGCTGCTGCACCCGCTCGACTGTCAGCAGCAATTGGCTAAGTCCCTCAAGAGCGAAGAATTCGCATTGCAATGGCACCATCAAGGTGTCGGCAGCGCCAAGCGCATTAAGCGTCAGCAGGCCTAGCGATGGAGGACAATCGATGAAGCAGATATCATGCCCCTGATGGCCAGCAAGCGCATCACGCAGCCGCGAAGTGCGGTCTTCCACGCTCACCAGTTCCACTTCGGCACCGCTGAGGTCGACAGTGGCAGGCACCATATCCAGATTGGGAATGTTGGTGGACTGGATACAGTCAGCCAATGCAACTTCATCGACGAGAATGTCATAGGTCGACCGATCACGCGAATTCACATCTATACCCAGTCCGGTCGAGGCATTGCCCTGGGGATCGAGATCAAGAAGCAGGGTTTTCCAGCCGGTTGCCGCCATTGCAGTTGCAATATTGATGGCAGTGGTGGTTTTTCCCACCCCGCCCTTCTGATTAGCAATCGCGATCGTGATCATGGCGTTACCTTTATGATTTAACCCAATTTTCCGACAATGATGCCAGAGGCTTCATCGGTTAGTGATTGTTCCACGTGAAACAGTTTTTTCTGCTTCGCTGGAAGGTCATCCAATTCTTGCGCCGCCGAACGCCCTTTCGGCAACAACCAAAGTGTTTCGCTTGTGGAAAATCTTGCGGACAAGTCGAGGGTATTTCTGAGGGGAGCAAAGGCCCTGGCACAAATGACCGACGCCGGGACACTTTCAACCAGCTCCAAACGCCTGCCGACCACTTCACAATTATCGAGCGAAAATTCCCGGACCAGGCTCTCCAGCCATTCAATCCGCCGCTTGCGCGATTCCACCAGCATGATCCGCCAGGAAGGACGCATGATGGCGATGACGAGACCGGGCAACCCGGCCCCCGTTCCCAGATCGAGCCAAAGGCCTGTTTCACGTGGAACATGTTCCAGCAATTGCGCGCTATCGGCAATGTGCCGCTGCCAGATTACATCCAGAGTCGGCTTCGCAACCAGATTCTGCCGGGCATTCTCTGCTGTCAGCAATTCTATGAAACGGCCTAGCTTTGACATTGCCGTAACATCGCAATGCTGGGCAACATAGGCCTTTGCGCTTTCCTCGTCAGTAATCACGCCGCCTGCCTTTCGCGCCGGCGGGCAAACACCAGCACTACAGACAAGGCGGCGGGCGTTATTCCTGCAACCCGGCCAGCGGCAGCCAAATTCTCCGGCCGCGCGTTCAACAGGCGCTCGGTCATCTCGTTCGAAAGGCCCGGGACCGCGCCATAGGGAAAGTCCGGTCCAAGGTGTACCGCTTCACTCGCGCGCAAATCGCGCAATTCGCTGTCCTGCCGGGCGAGATAGGGAGCATAGGCGGCGTCCTCGGCCATCTCCTGCCCGAATTCGTCACCTGCCTCCAGCATGCTTGGCAGCCAGGGAGTCAAACTATCCAGAGTGATGCTGCCGAAACGCAGCCATTCGGTCAACGGTTTGGTGCCATTGTCACGCCGGACCGGCAGGCCCGCACTTTCGAGTTCCGTCGCCGGAATCTGAGCCGACAAGGCATTTATCCATGCCGCCCCCTTCTCTAGCCGCGTGTTGAACCACTGTGTGCGTTCCGCCGTGATACAGGCCGCCTCGATCCCCAGCGGGGTCAGCCGGGTCGCGGCATTGTTCGCCCGCAGGCGTAGGCGATATTCCGCGCGGGATGTGAGCATCCGATAGGGTTCGGTAACCCCGTGCAGGGTCAGATCATCAACCATGACCGCAATATAGGAATTTGCCCGGTCCAGCTTCGCAGGTTCACGGCCCAGGATCGCCGCGGCAGCATGCATACCGGCAACCATGCCCTGCGCAGCCGCCTCCTCATAACCGGTGGTGCCATTGATCTGTCCGGCACAATAGAGACCCGGCATGTCAGCCAATTCAAGGCCGCTCGTCAGACAGCGCGGATCGATATGGTCATATTCGACCGCATAACCGGGCACGACCACTTCCACGCGGTGCAATCCGTCCATACTATGCAGCATGTCGATCTGTACATCGGTTGGCAGCGAGGTGCTGATCCCGTTGGGGTAAACGAGATGAGTCGACAGCCCTTCCGGCTCGAGGAACACCTGGTGTCCGTCACGATCGCCAAAGCGATGGATCTTGTCTTCGATAGAGGGGCAATATCGCGGTCCCTCCGCACCGATCGCCCCCGAAAACAGTGGTGAGCGATCCAAGTTCGCCCGTATAATATCGTGACTGCGCTCGTTCGTGCGGGTGATTGCGCAAAAGGTTTGCGGATTGGCCCGCCCCCCCGTCATCGGCGACATGGTCCATAATTCATCGTCGGATGGCTGTTCAAGCAAACTACCCCAGTCGATGGTGCGTCCGTCGAGCCGGGGCGGCGTACCGGTCTTGAGCCGTGCCATCGGCAGCTTTGCCTCCCGCATCTGCGCGGCAAGCTTCTGCGCCGAGGATTCCCCGATCCGCCCTCCGACCAGCCGTTCTTCTCCGCGAAACAGGGTTCCACCCAGAAATGTTCCGGTACACAGGATGACAGCCTGCGCCTTCAGTGCTGTGCCGTCGGCAAGAACCAGACCGGATATCCGGCCAGACCGGAACGACAATTCAGCTGCTTCGCCAGCGATTAACTGCAAATCGCCCTGCCGCCGGATTTGTTGCTGGATCGAAGCCTTGAACAAGATACGGTCTGCTTGCACGCGTGGGCCCCAGACGGCACTGCCCTTGGACCGGTTGAGCATCCGGTAATGGATCGCCGCCGCGTCTGCCGCGCGGGCGATCAATCCATCCAGCGCATCCACTTCGCGCACCAAATGGCCCTTGCCCAATCCGCCGATTGCGGGATTGCAGCTCATCGCGCCAATTGCATCCAGATCGAAATTCACCAGACCGACACGCGCGCCCATCCGCGCAGCAACAGCGGCCGCCTCGACCCCGGCATGCCCGCCGCCGACAATCAGGATATGGAAATTGTGCATCACAGGCGGATAGTCCAGCGAAACCCGCGGGTCAAAGGGTCTCGCGATCAAGCGCCCCCTGCACACCTCCAAAAATGTTTCACGTGAAACAACGCATCAAACATTGAGCCAGACATTATTTGCCAATGCAGAAGCGGCCGAACAGAGCATCCAGCATATCCTCGGTCGAACTGCGGCCGATCAATCGGTCGAACGCAGCCCGCGCGCCACGCAAATTTTCCCCGATCAGGAGCAAATCCCCGCCCGGTGAAATCTCCAACAGACAATCCAGCGCGCCCTTCAACAGGCGGTGCTGGCGATCGCTCAATGCAGCCTGGCCCGCCGATGGTAGCGATTCCTGCGCGCATGCAATCAAACGATTGCGCAATTCGTCCAACCCCTCTCCGGTCTTTGCCGAAATGCGCGCCTTTGGTGCTGCCTTCCGTCTGGCGCCAGCAAGATCAGTCTTTGCCTCGATTTCCCAAGCCGAAGCAGGTCCTTGGTTTTCTGCGCCAAGCCAAAGGATCAGATCCGCCAGATCAAGCGCGTTTCTCGCACGTTCGATACCAATCATTTCGATCGCATCCTCGCTGCCTTCGCGCAGGCCGGCAGTATCAACGAAGGTGAACGGTATGCCGGCGATGGCACAGGAACGCTGCAAGACATCGCGCGTGGTTCCGGCCGTGGGCGCGGTAATTGCGGCCTCATCCTCGACCAAAGCATTGAAAAGAGTAGATTTACCTGAATTCGGCGGACCGGCAAGTACCACCCTGAAGCCGTCCCTCAGCATCCTGGCCTTTGGCCTGTCCAACCAGGCCCCGATTTCGGTCTTCAGCTGGCTCAGACCCTCAGAAAAAGATTGCGGTAGGTCCGCTGCATCCTCCTCGTCGGAGAAATCAAGCACTGCCTCGACCTGTGCGGAAAGCATCAGAACACGGTCCCGCCATTCTTCAACTTCGCGCGAAAACCCGCCGCCGAGCATCGCCATGGCCGAACGCCGCTGTAATTCAGTTTCAGCCTCCAGCAAATCGGCGAGGCCTTCGGATTCCGCCAGATCGAGCCTGCCATTGGTGAACGCCCGCCGGGTGAATTCCCCCGGCTCCGCGCGGCGCAGCCCGTCCATGCCGCTCAAGGCCGCCTCCACCGCAGCGACGACCGCGCGGCCGCCATGCAGGTGGAGTTCGGCAGTATCTTCCCCCGTCGCATTGTCCGGCCCGGGCAGGAATATCACCATCGCATGGTCCAGCAGGACGCCGTCACCATCACGAAGATTGCGGGCTACGGCACGGCGGGGGGCCGGTAATTTGCCGCAGAGCAGTGCCAATGCCGCAGCGGCAGAGGGGCCACTTACGCGAACGAGGGCTATCCCGGCGGGCGGTGATCCGCTGGAAAGGGCGAAGATTGTTTCCATGCTGTGCGTTTTAACGCGCCTGAATGCGCGGCTTATTCACCCTTCTTGGGGGAACCCTTGCCCATCATGCCGCCGCTGGCTGCGTTGAGGCTGCCTTCAACGAAATTCTGGAAAAGTTTGAGACCAACCTGCCCCATCGGAGCCAGTTGCTTGGCGAAATCCTGCAATTGTTCGGGATTGCTGACACCCTTCATCGCCTTGGTAATGGTATCGACATAGATGTCATTGGCCTTACCAACATCGGGCAGGCCCATGAAGCTGCGCGCCTCTTCCGGAGTGCACTCTATTTCTATTTGGACCTTCATCGCGTTTCCTCCGTTCGGCTTATTGTGTTGTTTGCCCCACCCTGACCGTTGCACCCTGACCTTTGCACCCAGACCGTTGGACTGTGCCTGTTACTGCTAACTTGGGTTTGGTAAAGCCTGCACGCAAGCGTTAAGATATATTTGTCCGCCATGTTCAATCAAAGTTTCAAGGATTCCTGCCATGAGTGAAACCGTCAATATTCCGACCCTTTCAGGCGAAACCAGCTTCGGCGC
>JAGXGU010000165.1 GCA_024636575.1 Altererythrobacter sp. | reverse complement strand
GTTGAGATCGAGCAGGCGGGCGAGCAGCAGCGGACCCATCTCGCTGACCGTGGTGCGGATCGGGAAGCCCTGCTCGCCATAGAGGTCCCAGAACACCGCGGCATTGTCGGCATAGGCGTAGTCGTCCATGCCCAATTCCGCCGCGCGCGCCTCGAGCTTGTCGGCGTTCTTGAACTGCGGGCTGCCGGCCATCGCCACCCCCGCCAGATCGCCCTTCACATCGGCGACGAACACCGGGACGCCATTGGCGGAACAACTTTCCGCCAGCCCTTGCAGGGTAACTGTCTTGCCCGTGCCGGTCGCGCCGGCGATCAGCCCGTGGCGGTTGGCGCGCCCCAAATTCAGTGTCTGGTTTTGGCCGTTCGCGCCCAATCCCAGAAAAATATGGCCATCAGATATCTCACGCACGCCTGGTAACTCCCGCTCCGCATTTTCACCGTTCATGCGCAGGGCAGGCTTGGCGGTCAAGCATGGCTTTCAAGGGGCGCTGTCTGCACTTGCGCAGATCAACGGACTGTTCCAATTTGCCGGTGGGCGTATATGGCGGGGGAATATGGCCAACCGGCAACCCTTTGTCCTGCTTGATGATGCCCGCGATGGCGGCGGCGTGGACGCGCATGTCTATGACACGCCGCGCCAGATTTTCGTGGCGCGGCAGGCAGACGAAGTCGCCGCTGTGCTGGCCGCTGCCGATGCGGCGCGGCTGGCGGAAGGCGGCACGCTGGCGGGGTATATTGCGTATGAAGCCGGGTTGGCGCTGGAACCAAATCTGCAGGCCCTGGCGCAGGCGCGCAGCGGCGCAGCAGGTCCGCTGGTGTGGCTGGGGCTGTTCGATAATGCGCAGACCCTGCCTGCCGATGCCGTGCCCGGCTGGCTGGCGGCGCGATCCCAAGGCACCGCATCGCTCGGCCCGCTGGAACCGCAGCTGTCCCCCGGCGGATATGCGCAAGCCTTTGCCGCGCTGCAGGACGCGATCCGGGCGGGCGATATCTATCAGGCAAACCTGACCTTTCCGCTGGCGGGCAGCTATCGCGGCGATCCCATCGCGCTCTATGCGGCGCTGCGGCCCGCAGCGCAGGCGGGATATGGCGGGATTGTGTTCGACGGGGCGCATTGGCTGCTCAGCCTGTCGCCCGAATTGTTCTTCAGCCTGCGCGGCGGCGACGCCAAGGTCAAACCGATGAAGGGCACAAGGCCGCGCGGTCAGGACGATTTGTCCGATGCTGCGTTGGCAGAGGAACTGGCGAGTTCGGTGAAGGACCGGGCCGAAAATCTGATGATCGTCGACCTGATGCGCAACGATCTGTCGCGCGTGGCGGCGGCTGGCAGCGTGCGGGTGGAAACGCCCTTTGCGGTCGAAACCTATCCCACCGTGCACCAGATGGTATCTACCGTGCGGGCCCAATTGGAGCCCGGCAAGGGCGCGGCCGACCTGATCCGCGCGATTTTCCCATGCGGGTCGATTACCGGCGCGCCGAAAATCCGGGCAATGGAATTGCTCGGCCAGACCGAACGCGATGCGCGCGGCCCCTATTGCGGGGCGATTGGCCGGATCGACGGGCCCAGGGACGGACATGGCGGCGATGCCGCGTTCAACGTGGCCATCCGCACCCTGCGCCTGACCCCGATCGAAAATAATCAGGGCAGCGCGGTGTTGGGCGTTGGCTCGGCAATTGTTGCCGATAGCGAAGCGATGCCCGAATGGCGCGAATCGATACTGAAGGGCGGCTTTGCGCGCCAGCAGGCCGGCGGGTTCGATTTGATCGAAAGCATGCATTTCGATCCGGAGGCCGGGATGGAACTTCTCGAACTGCATCTTGAACGGATTAAAGCCAGCGCGGCAGAACTTGGCTTTGCCTTCGACCGTCACCAGACCCGCAACCAGATCCAGGCGCTGTGTTTCGAGCTGGAGACTCCGGCGAAAATCCGCCTGCTGCTCGCGCGCAGCGGCGCGATTGCGCTGGAGGCGCAGGAAATGGGCGATCCCCCTGCCCAGCCGCTGGAATGCATCGTGCTGCCCCTGCCGGTCGACAGCGGCGACTGGCGTTTGAGGCACAAGACCACCGACCGGGGGTTCTATCAGGATGCGCTGGCCGTGGCCCGCAATGAAGGCGCGCAGGAAGCACTGCTGATCCGCGATGACGGGCTGCTGACCGAAGGCAGCTGGACCAATATTTTCGTCGAGCGGGACGGCATCCTGCTGACCCCGCCTGCCGAACTGGGTCTGCTGCCCGGAATTTTGCGGCATTCGCTGATCGAAGCGGGCAAGGCGCGCGAAGCGAATTTGCAGATGGCCGATCTCGAACAGGGATTTCTGCTGGGCAATGCTGTCCGCGGCCTGATGAAAGCGAAACTGACATGAATATCCCGATCCTGTTCGAAGATGGCGAAGCGCTGGTGATCGACAAGCCTGCGGGCCTGTCGATCGATCGCCCGCGCAAGGGCGGCGCTGCGCTGGAGGATCATTTCGAAGACCTGAAACTGGGTTTCCAGCGCCCGCCCGCCGCCGTGCACCGGCTGGATACCGATACTTCCGGCTGCCTGTTGCTGGCGCGCAATCCCAAGGCGCACAAACGCTTTGCCAAGGCGTTCGAGGACCGGCTGGTGATCAAGCGTTATCTCGGGATCGTCGCGGGGGAGCTGGAGGAGGAGGCAGGCACCATTGAACTGGCGCTGTCGAAGATCAGCAGCGCCGAAAAAGGCTGGCGGATGATTGCGGCGAAAAAGGGCAAACCCTCCGTCACCCATTGGCGGCGGGTCGATGTGCAGGGCGGCAATACGCTGGTGGAATTTCGCCCCGAAACCGGCCGCACGCACCAGATCCGTATCCACGCAGAGGCAGGCCTTGGCAAAGCCCTGCTGAATGATCCGGTATATGGCTCGATGTCCGGCGAGGAGATGGGCGCGGAGAAAGGCGGGGGCCGCACCATGCTGCATGCAGCTGGGCTGATTGTTCCGCGCGAAGGAAAGCCCGCCATCACTGCCACCGCGTCGATGCCGGCGGATTTCATCCGGCTCGGTTTTGCAGATTCAGCCGCCATCGATGTCTGACATCGTCCCCCGCGCCATGGCATTGATGGAAGAAAGTTTCATCGCTTCCTCCGGCCCGGGCGGACAGAATGTGAACAAGGTGGCAACGGCTGTGCAGGTGCGGCTGGACGTATTCGCCCTGCGGCTGGAACCGGCCACTTTCAACCGGCTGAAGATTCTTGCGGGCAGCCGGATGACATCCAGGGGCGAAATCATCCTGACCGCGCGCAATTACCGCACCCAGGAAGCGAATCGCGAAGATGCGCGCAAGCGGATCACCGAAATGCTCGAAGATGCGCAGCGCGCACCGCAGGTCCGGAAAAAAAGCCGGGTCAACCGAATCAACAAGGAAGCGCGGATCAAGGGCAAGAAGAACCGCGGCACAGTGAAGGCAAATCGCGGAAAGGTGGAATGGTGAGGGCCGCGATCAGTCCGTATGGCCGGGCTGCCAGCCCATCCGAACCTGCTTGACTTTTTACGGCCCCTACCCCAATGGCCGCGACTTGAACGGCGGCGATCCCCACTTACGGGCGCGTCGCCTGTTGTATTTTCGGGCCTTCGGACAGTTTCGGCGGACCCAGCGCATATTAGGAAACCGCCATGGCGAAATCTGCAACTGTAAGATCAAGCTGGTCTCGACCGCTGACACCGGCTTCTATTACACCACCAAGAAGAATCCTCGGAACATCACCGAGAAGATGACGTTCCGCAAATACGATCCCGTCGTGCGCAAGCATGTCGAGTTCAAGGAAGCGAAGATCAAGTAAGCTGAATTTCCGGCAGCGGATCAATTCACTTACCGTTCAACGCTTCGATGTCATTTGCCGGAGCATGAACATTAGAACCTCGACTTTTCGTCTATCGCCCTCACGCAAACTCTGGCGCACCGCACTCGCGGGCGCCGTTGCCTTTGCCGTGCCCGCAGCCATTCTTGCCCCCGCCACGCCGGTAGCCGCCGCGCAGAGCGAACTTAATAATGCCGTCGCGGCGATCCGCGGCATTTCGACCTTGAAGGCCGATTTCGTCCAGACCGACCGGCAGGGCCGGGCAGTAACTGGCATCATGACCCTGAAGCGCCCGGGCAAAATCCGCTTCGAATACCAAAAAGACGTCAATATGCTGATCGTTTCGAACGGCAAATCGCTGACGATGGTCGATTACGATGTGAAGCAGGTGCAACGCTGGCCGATCAAGGATTCGCCGCTCGGCGCCCTGCTCGATCCGAACCGCGACATTGCCAAATATGGCAAATTGATCCCGACCGGCAATCCGAATGTCATCAGCGTGGAAGTGCGCGATTCCAATCGCCCTGAATATGGGGTGATCACCATGATTTTCGTGCGCAATGCTTCGGCGCCCGGTGGCTGGCAGCTGACCAATTGGGTCGCACTCGATTCGCAGAACAACCGGACCACGGTAAAGCTGCGGAATCACAAATATGGTCTGGCGGTGAGCGAAAAAAGCTTCACCTATGATGATCCGCGCAAAACGTCTCGTCGCCCGCGTTAGACATTTCGCCGGTACGCCGTTGTATAAATACGACAGGACGCCGTCGTTTGTTCATTGGCCAGAAAGCCAAAAAGGGTTAGTTTACGAATACGAGGCGGTTAACGGCAGGTTTCCCCCCTGTTGTCCTGCCGTTATCAAGGCCGCTCTCGTACAAGCGTGACGAACGCTAATAGGAAACCCTCGCGCCAATGCCCCCGGCGCGGGGGTTTTTTATTGTATGATAGACAGCACCGCGACTGCCCCCTATCCCCGCGCGCATGATCAAGATTGCTACCTGGAATATCAATTCGGTCCGTTTGCGGATGCCGATCGTGGAACGGTTCCTGACCCAGCAGGCGCCCGATGTGCTGTGCCTGCAGGAAATCAAGACGGTGGAGGAAACCTTCCCCTACGAAGCCTTCGCTGCGCTCGGTTACACCCACCATGCGGTGCATGGGCAGAAGGGTTATCACGGGGTCGCCACGGTCAGCCGGATTCCGTTGAAGGAAGTGACCCGCCACAATTGGCAGAATAATGGCGAGGCGCGCCATGTCGGGGTGGAATTGCTCGGGCCGGGCCGGGGGATGCTGCTGGAAAATGTCTACGTTCCCGCTGGCGGCGATATTCCCGACCGGGCCCAGAACAGCAAATTCGGCCAGAAACTCGATTTCCTGGAACGGATGACGCGGTGGGCCGAGAGCATTACCGGCCCGACCATGATTGTCGGCGATTTCAACATCGCCCCGCTGGAAAGCGATGTGTGGAACCACCGGCAATTGCTGAAAGTGGTCAGCCACACCCCGCTGGAGGTCGAGACCCTCAAGCGGTTTCAGGACGCGCATGGCTGGATCGATGTAGGCCGCCAGCATATCCAGGATCCGGAACGCTATTTCAGCTGGTGGAGCTACCGGTCAAAGGACTGGCGGGCCAATGATCGCGGCCGCAGGCTGGACCATATGTGGGCCAGCCCCGATCTGGCGGCTGCATCAGTGGGCCACTACGTTTACGAGGATTGCCGCGACTGGGAAAAGCCATCCGACCATGTCCCCTTGGTGACGGAGTTCGATCTCTGAACGAAGCGCCGCCTTCTCCCTCTCCCGCACGCCGGGTGGCGCAGGCGATCGACGCCTTGCGCCACGGCTGGCCGCTGCAAATGATTGGCGGGCCGGTGCTGCTGCCGGTGGAAACCGCGATAACTGCCAAGGCCGATAGCGCGCAGATGCTGATTTCGTCAGCCCGCGCCGCGACCCTCAAACTGATCAACCAGCGCGAAGCCGCCGCACCGCATGCACCGGTGCTGATACACGGGGCAGAGCTGTTTACCCTTGCCGCCGCGCGCCCGATTGCAGATCCTGCGCTGGATCTGGCAAGCCCGCTGAAGGGACCGTTCCGGGCCGAAACCATTGACTGGCCGGACGAAGCGGAGGCCGCGCTGGAACTGGCCAGGCTGGCCGGAATCCTGCCCGCCTTCCTGGTTGACCCGAAACATGCCGGCGAAGCGCAGCCGGTCGCGGCCTGCGATCTGGCGCAGTGGTCCGATCCGGCAAAACTGACCATTGCCACCCGCGCCCACCTGCCGATTGCGGCCTGCGAGAATGCCGAAATCGTCGCCTTTCGCAGCGTGGACGATACCCGCGAACATGTCGCACTGGTAATCGGAACACAGACGTCGGACCGCGCGCCGTTGGTCCGGCTGCATTCCGAATGCCTTACCGGCGATGTTCTCGGCAGCCTGAAATGCGATTGCGGCCCGCAACTGGATGCCGCGCTGGCGGCAATGGCGCAGGAAGCGCGCGGCGGCGGATGGGGCGTGCTGCTGTATATGCGGCAGGAAGGGCGCGGAATTGGCTTGGTCAACAAACTGCGTGCCTACCGGCTGCAGGATCAGGGGTTCGATACGGTCGATGCCAACCAGCGGCTGGGCCTGCCCGATGAAGCGCGCGATTTTGGCACTGCGGCACGGATTCTGGAACTGCTCGGCGTGCGCGAAATACGGCTGATGACCAACAATCTGCGCAAGGTCGTCGCGCTCGAAGATGCCGGTGTCCGGGTCACCCAGCGCGTGCAGCATCAATTGCCGGCCAATCCGCACAACGCCCGTTACCTTGATACCAAGCGCCACCGCTCAGGCCATCTGCTGGATTAATCAGGTACGATTTTCCGGGCCAGAGCCTGCCCCATGCGGACTGTATCAAGCGGTTTCAGCCCGTTCAGCCATTCGATCTTGCCGGGTTCGAACAGCAGGATCACGGTCGATCCCAGCAGGAACCGGCCCATTTCCTCGCCCGCTTCCAGTTGCGGCGCCGTATCTTCGGGATAGGCGGTGCGGATCACTTGCCTGCCATGCGGTTTGACCAGACCTGACCAGACGGTTTCGATACTGGCGACGATCATCGCGCCGACCATCACGCTGGCGGCCGTGCCCCGGGCAGTGTCGAAGATGCAGGCCAGCCGCTCGTTCCGGGCGAACAATCGCGGCACGGCGGCGGCTGTCGCAGTGTTTACGGAAAACAGATCGCCGGGAATATAGGTGGTTTCGCGCAGCTTGCCCGCCGCGGGCATATGGACCCGGTGATAATCGCTGGGGGACAGGTAGATGGTAATGAAATGGCCGCCGTCGAACCGGGCCGCCAACGCTGCATCGCCGCCGAGCAGTTCTGCGGCGGAATAGCTCTGGCCCTTGGCCTGCAGGATGCGGCCATCTTCGATCCGGCCCAATTGGCTGATCGCGCCGTCCGCCGGGCACAGGATATGCTCGCCGCCATCGGCCAGCGGCCGCGCGCCGGGTTTCAGTGCGCGGGTGAAAAAATCGTTGAAACACGAATAGTCGCTGGCGGGCCGTTCAGCCTGGTCCATGTCGACATCATAAGCCCGGATGAAGCGGCGGATCAGCATATCCCTCAGCCACGGGATCCTGCTGCTCGCCAGCGATCCGGCCAGGCGTGACAAGATATGCTGCGGCGCAAGATGCTGCAGCCAGATGAACGGTCTATTGGCCATGAAATTTCCTGATCTTGGGGCCGGACCGATCCCGATGCCGTGGTTCAAGCGCCCTAGCCGGTCATCTTTGCCGGATCAACGCAGCTGGCTATCCTTGCTGCCGCGGCGATTGAAGGTCGAATGGCGTACCGCGCTGTCACGAGCTGACTGACAGGCGACGCAGGTCCGGATTCCGGGCAGGGCCGCCCGCCGCTTCGGCGGAATTGCTTCGCCGCATTCGTCGCAATATTCCGGACTTTCTCCAACCGGAATCCGCGCCCTTGCGGCCTTGACTGCGTCGCTCACCGTATCATCGATTTGATCCTGAACCGCGCCATCGCGCGCCCAACCGCCAGCCATTTGCCTGCTCCTTCACAGACATAAGCCAGCGGCGGGGGCAATTGTTCCGAAGCTACCGCCGTTCGAAGGCTTTCAGACCGATGCCGAGAGTGTTGTCGGCAATCGCCAGCCGGGCGCCCGACCAATCTGCCACGAAAATGGTGTCGCGGCGAACCGACGGCGCGAGCCGCGCGTCATTTCCGGCAATTTTCAACCCGTCGGAACTGTGCAATTTGCCCTCTGCGCCCACGGCGATGAAGGCGGAGTAATTTTCCTTGCTCTGCCCCTGAACGAACCAATTGTTGGTGATCTGGCCGATTGCCCCGGCAGGCAGGTCGATCATGTAATTGGTTTCCTGCCCCGCACTGTCGTCGAAGCTGGAGGAAGCGACATCGACCCGCGCGGCGCGGGCTTTCATATAATGGCCGCCCCTGCCTTTCTCGAACCGGCTGCGGGTTACGCGCAGATGGCCGTAATCGCCGATATAGATCGAATGGGCGCAGCCGCCCGATCCCTCGCAGGTGCCGAGGCCGGAGAAGGTGGATTTGTCGATCACGATCCGGCTGCTGCGGTCATCGCCCGTCAGGATCCCCTGCTGGCTGTCGGTGAACCAGCTCTGCGCTACGGTCAGATTGCCCTGTTCCAGCCGGATGCCCGCGCCATTGAAATCGGGCACGGCCATACCCCGAAACACAATGCCGGATACGCTTGCCTCGCGCCCGCGCAGAACGAGGGCTGCCTTGCCTTCGCAGGTAACGCCGTCGAAAATCACGCTGCCCGGTTTGGCCGCAAGATAGGTTACCGAACCAGCGGTCTGGACCGCGCATTGGCGATACGTTCCCGGGGCGATGGCGATCGTTGCACTGCCATCACCGATGGCGCCTACGGCCTGCTGCAATTGGCTGAACCCCTGCCCGGTTTCCACCACGGTGAACGGGGCGGAGGACTGCGCGAATACCGCCGCCATCGGAATGACGAATATCCCGGCGATGGCAATTGCGCCGGCGATCAACATCGAGCGATGACTGGAAGGTGTTCCGGGATGATGTATCCGGGCGGAGCGATGTGCAGCATTTTCCATCGGCTCAGGGTTACCATTGTTGGGTTAATGGCCTGCTAAGTCTGCCCGTTCAATGACGCCGGATCACCGCCAGAAACGCGTCCCCATAGGCCTCCAGCTTCTTCGCGCCGATACCGCCGATCTTGCCCAGTTCACCCAGGTCGGATGGCCGCGCGCTGGCCATTTCGCGCAAGGTGGCATCGTGGAAAATGACATAGGGCGGCATTTGCGCCTCTGCCGCCAGATCGCGCCGGAGATCGCGCAGCGCTTCGAACAGGGGATCACCGACCGGGTTGGCCACATTGATACCCTGTTTGCGGCCGCGCTCGCGCCTTGGCGGAAGGACAATCTCGACCGATTCATCGCCCTTCAGGATCGCACGCGCATTGCCGCCCAGCGCCAGCCCGCCATGTTCGGTAGAAATCAGCGCACCGCGGGCCTGCAGCGCGCGCGACAGCGGTTGCAGCAGCGCCGCCTCGTCCCCGCTGACAATGCCGAACACGCTCAATTGGTCATGCCCGCGCTGACGCACGCGTTCATCGGCATTGCCGGTGAGCACCTTCTGGATATGGCCGAAGCCGAAACTCTGCCCGGTGCGGTACACTGCCGACAGCAGTTTTCGCGCGACTTCGGAAGTATCGGCGACCTTGGGCGGGCTCAGGCAATTGTCGCAATTGCCGCAGGCTTCCGGCGGGCTTTCGCCGAAATGCCGCAGCAGGATCGCGCGGCGGCAGGTTGGCGCCTCCACCAGAGTCGCCAGCGCGTCGAGCCGGGTGCGTTCACCTCCACGCCGTTCCTCCGGCGTTTCGCTCAGCCGCTGGCGTGCCTGCGCAAAATCGCCTGCACCCCACAGCATCACTGCGGTTGCCGGATCGCCGTCGCGGCCCGCACGGCCGGTTTCCTGATAATAGGCTTCGATCGACTTGGGGATCCCGGCATGGGCGACGAAGCGCACGTCGGGCTTGTCGATTCCCATTCCAAACGCG
>JAGXGU010000019.1 GCA_024636575.1 Altererythrobacter sp. | reverse complement strand
TGCCAGGCAGGGGCGCAGCGCGCGTTTGACGAAGCGGTGAGTTTTACCAAGGACCGCAAGGCGTTTGGCCAGACCGTGTTTGAATTCCAGAACACCAAATTCACCCTGGCAGGGCTGGCTGCGGAATTGCAGGTCGGCTGGGCGCATCTCGACTGGGCGCTGAAGCGGCATATTGCGGGCGAATTGACCACGGCGGAGGCATCGTCCGCAAAGCTGTGGCACACCGAATTGCAGGGCCGCGTGTGCGACGCCGCGCTGCAATTGCATGGCGGCGCCGGCTATATGAATGAATATCTGATCGCCCGCCTGTGGCGTGATGCCCGCGTGACACGGATATTCGGCGGCACCAGCGAGATCATGAAGGAAGTGATCAGCCGCAGCCTGTGATCAGGCGATGAATTCCTTCACCTCGGCCATGAAATCATCGAAGCGGTCGTGGTGGACCCAGTGCCCGGCGCGGTCGTAATCGCTGACGCTGACATTATCGCCGAAATGGCTGATGCGCCCGTCCTTCACCGGGTTGGATGCCCAGCTGTCGTTGCCGTAGATCATCCGTGTGGGGCAGGTGATCCGCCCCCAGATTTCGTGCAGCTGTTCCTGCGTCCAGTCGTCGGGCGGCCAGGCGTGCAGATGCGGATCGAATTTCCAGCTGAACGTCCCGTCTTCATTGCGGATCACCGCGTGGGTCGTCAGGTGACGGGCCTGTTCCCGGCTGAGATAGGTGTTCGCTTCGTGCATCCGGTCGAGCGCGGTTTCGAACGTGGGATAGCGTTTCGGCAGGCGGGCGGAGGCTTCGCGCTTCTGGTCGATCCAGTCGGTCCAATGGGTAAAGAAGGGAACGCTTTGCATTTCCTCCAGCCGCTTGGGGCTGGGGCCGAGCCCTTCGATGGCGACCAGTTTGCGGACTTTTTCAGGATAAAGCCCGGCATAGCGGATCGCAACATTGCCGCCCATCGAATGGGCGACAATCGTGACCGGCGCCAGTTCCAGCTGGTGGATCAACTGAGCCAGATCATAGATATAGCCGATAGTGGGATAATAGCCGTTTTCGTTCCACCCGCTGTCCCCGTGCCCGCGCTGGTCGGGGCAGATCACGTGCCAGTCCGCGCGCAGATCCTCCGCCGCCCAATCCCAGCTGCGGCAATGGTCGCGCCCGCCATGCAGCAAAATCAGCGGCGGCGCGTCATGGTTGCCCCAATCGGCATAATGGAGCCGGGTCCGCTGCGAAATGTAGGTTTGCGATGTGGGGCCTATCAGGTCCATGATGCGTGTTCGACTTTCCTGCCTTGATTGCCGCCATTGCACTTATCCCGGCGGATGATACGACACGGCCTTATCGCTTCTGACGAAAAGGTCCATCATGCCGATTATCGACGTTCCCCAGCCCGAATATATGGAAGATGAAGAAATCTCCATGTTCTATGATGCCGTGGGCAAATTCTATGATCAGCACGCGCCGGAAAAGCGGGTGCTGAAATGGCGCGAAGACGGCCAGGTTGACCGCGAATTCTGGCGGGAGGCGGGCGCGGCCGGCCTGCTCGGCGTGTCGGTGCCGGAGGAATATGGCGGTCATGGCGGCGATTTCCGGCATGATATGGTGGTGGTGAACCAACAGGCCAACAAGGGTGTCGACGGCTTTGCGGCCAGTCTGCATAATGTGATTATCCTGCCCTATCTGGTCCGCCACGGAACGGAAGAACAGAAGAAGAAGTGGCTGCCCAGGCTGGTTTCGGGCGAGCTGGTTTCGGCGATCGCGATGAGTGAACCTGCGGTGGGCTCCGATCTCCAGAATATTACCACCACTGCGCTGAAAGACGGCAACGGGTACAAGATCAACGGATCGAAAACCTTCATTTCCAACGGCCAGAATGCGGATTTCATTATCGTGGTGGCCAAGACCGATCCCAGCGAAGGGCACAAGGGAATTTCGCTCATCTGCCTCGAAACAGAGGGTGCGGAAGGGTTCCAGCGCGGCAAGAAGCTCGACAAGATCGGGCTGGATGCGCAGGATACTTCGGAATTGTTCTTCGATGATGTATTCGTCCCGGCCGATAATGTGCTGGGCGGGGTAGAGGGCAGGGGCTTCTACCAGCTGATGGGCGAATTGCCGCAGGAACGCCTGTTGATCGCGATCCAGGCGATGATCACCATCGAAAAAGCGCTGGAAACCACGGTCGAATATGTGAAGCAGCGCAAGGCCTTCGGAAAGACGATCTGGGATTTCCAGAACACCCAGTTCACGCTGGCCGATCTCAAGGCGCGCGGCACGGCGGCCAAGGTATTCGTCAATGATTGCACCGCCAAATTACTGGACGGCAAGCTGGACGTTACCACCGCCTCGATCGCCAAATACTGGGTCACTGAATTGCAGGGCGAAGTGGTTGATAAATGCCTGCAGCTGCATGGCGGGTGGGGTTATATCAATGATTATCCCATCGCCCGGATGTTCCGCGATAGCCGCGTCAGCAGAATATATGGCGGGTCGAACGAAATCATGAAAATGCTCATCGCCCGGTCGATGTAATTGCATTGAGGCCAGCGGCGAAGCAGGTACATTTGTCCCCTTCGCTGCTGGCCCGACAGCTTAACTCACATATCTGCAAGGGGCAGAGTCATTTGATCGGGCGTTCGCCGACAATCGACAGGCCGTAGCCTTCCAGCGCCACCAGTGAATGGTGCGAATTGGTCAGCAATTCCATGTCCTGCACCCCCAGTTCCGCCAAGATCTGGGCGCCAACGCCGTAATCGCGCAATTCTTCCATGTCGGCGGGCTCGGCCTCGCCATTATGTGCCTTGGTCATGATCGTGAAGCCGCCAGCTTTGACCTTGTTGATCACCACGATGACGCCAGCGCCTTCCTTGGCGATGATTTCCATACTTTTCTGCAATTGGCCGGTTCGCGGGCTCTCTTCGGCGAAAATGTCACTAAACAGGTTCAGCAGATGCATCCGTACCAGCGTCGGCTTGTCGGGATCGACCTTGCCGAGCGTGAGCGCCAGAGTATCGTCACCCGTGGCCTTGTTATGGAAGCTCATCGCATTCCATGTTCCGCCAAAGCGGCTGATGAATCGCGATTCTGCGCGCTTTTCGACCATGTGATCATGCTTGCGGCGATAGGCGATCAGGTCGCGAATGGTGCCGATCTTGAGATCATGCCGCCGCGCGAAATCGATCAGATCGTCCATCCGCGCCATGGTGCCATCATCATTCATGATCTCGCAGATCACGCCCGATGGGTTGAGACCGGCGAGCCGCGAAATATCCACCGCAGCCTCCGTATGGCCAGCGCGCACCAGCACGCCGCCTTCACGGGCGACGAGCGGGAAAACATGGCCCGGTGTGACGATGTCATCCCTGCTTTTCGATGCGTCGATTGCGACGCTGACCGTGCGGGCGCGGTCGCCCGCGCTGATCCCGGTGGTAACCCCTTCGCGCGCCTCGATCGAGGTGGTGAAGGCGGTTTCATGCCGCGTGCGGTTGTTCTGGCTCATCAATTCGAGGCCGAGCTGGTCACAGCGCTGCTTGGTCATGGTCAGGCAAATCAGGCCGCGCCCGTGGCTGGCCATGAAATTGATCGCCTGCGGGGTCGCCATTTGTGCCGGGATCACCAGGTCCCCTTCGTTTTCGCGGTCTTCATCGTCGACCAGCACGAACATCCGCCCGTTGCGGGCTTCGTCGATGATTTCCTCGATGGTCGCCAGCACCGGGCGATCATCATTGGCAAGGATGAAGCTGGCGAGTTTGCCCAGCGTGTCCGCTGTCGGGTTCCATTGTTCATCCGTGCAATCGCGCAGGGAATTGGCGTGGAGCCCGGCAGCCCGGGCAATCGCGGCGCGGGACATGGTCCCGGCATGGACGAGTTCGCGGATTTTCTGCTGGATGGCATGGGGTGCATTTTGGGTCATTTGACCGGCAATACACATTAGAATGTGAAAATCCAAGACTGAAAGCACATCAGGATGTGCATATTGCCTGGCGAGACCGTCCGAATCGTGATCGTGGCGATCATTTGGCGGGTCAAAATCCAGATATCGCAATAGTGCAGTAAGACCCGATTGGCAAATATCGGCTGGTGGCGACGGGAGGAGCGCCTGACACCGCAATTACCCGGAAAATTGAGCCGCTGACCCGAGAAAATCGCCCTTATGGGCTGCCGGACGAAGAAACCGGTGCCCGGGGCGAGCTTTGTCACTATCCCGTCATATCACGGCGGCAATTCCGGTGGGGACATGGGAACCACCGACATGGATGTGATTAATATCTTCCTGACCGAAGAATTGGGGGAATCGCTGGATGATTTCGTCCATGATCAGACCCGAATCACATTCGACAGGCTGGATTCCAATGGTCCCCGGCGGCTGGTGGAAGGCCCGATGTGGGCTTTCATCGATTGGGTCATGGATGATTTGGCGGGTCTGGAAATGTGCCGCCGCCTGCGCGCCGATCCGCGCACCCAGAATTCGCATATTACCATGGTGCTGGAACGCGATGATCAGGATGACCGCCGCCGCGCCTTGCGTGCCGGTGCCGATGATTACATGGTCGGTCCTCTTGACCGCAAAACCGTGCTGGACCGGGTGCTGGCCCTGCAGACGCAGCATCAACGCCATCAGGCCCAGCGTTTCGAATTGGGCGAACTGACTATCGACATGGCCGCATTGCAGGCCCGCTGGGCCGATACCCCCGTTTCGCTAAGGCCCAATGAATTCCGTTTGCTGCGGTTTCTGGCTGAAAATCCCAATCAGGTGCTATCACGCGCCGATCTGATCACGGGCCTGGGCAAACAGGAACCGGCCGTCGATGAACGCACGGTAGATGTCTGGGTGGGCCGCTTGCGCCGCGCACTCAAGATTGCCGGGGCAGGTAATCCGCTGCGTACCGTGCGTTCGCTTGGCTATGTATTCGACGCTGGTTAGATCAGCCACCATCTGAAAGAACCAACGGCCGCCCAGTTACAGGCGGCCGTTTTTATTTGAGGGCTGATGCGGCGAAGCGAGGTGGCACCCCCGCACCTATAAAGCCGCGCCTAAATAGCCGCGATTGTTCAGAATTCGGCGGAGACCGACAGCGAGAAGCTCTGCCCCACCTTGTAGGAGTTGATGTCGATCCGTGTGGTGCCATTGTCCTGGAATTCGAAATTGTCCCGCCCGAAAATGTTTCGTGCCTCGAATTTCAGTTCCAGGGGAACCTTGCCAAGCGAGATACCCTGCCGTGCAACCAGATCGACTGTCAGGCCCGGGTTTTCGATAATATCCGGCAGAGTGGATGTGCCGCGGCTGGTAACCCGTTCACTCTCGTAAGCTACCAGAACGGTCACTTGCTGCAGCCTGTCGCTATCTTCCAGCCCCAGCTGCAAATTGACGAGATGGTCGGATTGACCGGTCAGCGGCACGCCATCGCGGAAGAAATTGCTGGCAGGCTGCTGGGCAAAGGGGAACACCCGTGCAATGTCGCCATCTTTCACCTGCAATTCGGATTGGGTGTAGGTGTAGTTCGCAATGGCAATCAGGCGCTTGCTTTCAAACCATCCCCCAAGATCCATCAGATCGTAGCCATATTGGATATCGAATTCGACCCCGTAAAGCGTGGCCGATGGGGCATTGGCAAAACCGAAAACCTGTTCGTTATCGTTGAAATTGGAGAACACTTCGATCGGGCGTGTGATGTCCTTGTAAAACC
>JAGXGU010000005.1 GCA_024636575.1 Altererythrobacter sp. | reverse complement strand
CGCCACAGGGCGGCGACCGCAGCGGGCGGTGTGATGCCCGGATCCCGATCGCGCTCCCGATAATGATGCGCGGCCAGGCGGATGATCCCGTGGCGCAGGCTTTCCGGCAGGCTGTCCCAACCAGGGGCCAGCCCGGCGGTAAAGCGAACCGCGATCCGGCTGCCGCGCACGGATCCGGTCATGGTGCCGGTGATCCGGCCGGTCAGGCGCACCATCCCGCCGCCGTCGGCACCGAGATCGATGGCATAGGCTTCGGCCGGCAGGGCGTACCGCGCGCCGTCTACCGCCAGCGTATCGACCGCGGTGATGGCCTGCACCGGGCGTGTGGCGAGACATTGCCATTCCCCGCTGGCGGTCAGCACTTCCTCGCACATTGTTTCCAGCGGCAGGGTGCCGGTGAACCCCTCGCACATGTCCAGGCTGGTGCGCAGCAGAGCGGTCAGCGTGGCATCTTCGCGGGGGACGGAAATGGCGAGCCATTGCTTCAGCTCATCCAGGGCAGTTCCCGCCAGAACGGCAGGCTCGACGATAGCGCGCTTCATGGCGGTCTCCGGTGAAAGGAAAAAGTGCGCCCGCATCCAACAGGGGAATTGAATGCGGGCGCGTTTTGGTTTGGCCTCAGGCGCCGGGCGGCCAGCCGGCCTTGCGGTCACCCGGTTGCTATCCGGAAGATTCCAAACCGTGTGGTTTGGTCCGTTCCTGGACGCGGCAGCCAAAGGGCGACCGCCCGCCGCGCGGTTAGCGCGGAAGCCTAAGGGGCCGAATGGCCCCGCCGACGCTTGAGGCCAAACAAATTAAGCCTCGATCTTCAGCAGCTTGATCGCGGCGCTATCCAGGACCTGACCGCCCACCCGCTTGCTGGCGTAGAAGTGGACGAAGGGCTTGTTGGTGAAGGGATCGCGCAGGATCTGCGTCGCGCTGCGTTCCGCGATCAGATAGCCGTGGCGGAAATTGCCGAAGGCGATCGGATAGGCTCCGGTGGCGACATCGGGCATATCCTCCGCTTCCACGACCGGGTAACCGAGCAGGCGGTCGGGCTGACCTTCGACCATGCCCGGCTGCCACAGGAATGCGCCATCGGCGGTCTTGAGCTTGCGGACTTCGGCCAGAGTGGACGAATTCATCACGAAGCTGGCGCCCTGGCGGTGGCCCGATTTCATCGTGTGCACCAGATCGATCAGCCGCGCCTCGGGGGTCGCCCCGAATCCGAAGGCATCGCCGGAACCGATATATTGCAGCGAGCCGAACGCACGGACTCCGTCTTCGGCGGTCGATACCGGGCCGGTCAGGAATCCTTCGGGCTGGTCGAAGCCGGTGCCGTTGACGAAAGCGGCACCCTCGGCGCGGGCGAACTCCATCGCGATCTCGCTGGCAAGCCAGCTTTCCAGATCGAAACCGGCATCATCCAGCATCGCCTGGCTGGCCGCCGGATTGGCATAAAGCTCGCCGGTTGGCGGGGAGATCTCCGCAAATTGCGGCGCGTCGGTTTCCGGCCGCGCCGCTGTTTCGCTGACCCAGCCCGAGGCCGTGCCGCCGGTGGACACCAGCTTGCGGTAGCCCGCGCTGCCCGTCTGGACCACTTGCGCGAGGCTGCGGATCGGGCTGATTTCGATCAGCTCCCGGGCGATCATCGCATCGATCGACTGCGGCACGGCATAACCGCAATCGGACGGCACCTGACCGTTGATGGACTTGATTTCCGACACCCGGCCGCGGCGCAGATAGCCATCGATGAAGCCTTTGACCTCAGCGGTGTCGGAAGCGCCCGAGATCGCCGGACGGGCGGCAGCGCGGCCGACCTTGTCGAGCCGGGCCTTCACCTCATCGACGTCGGAGCGCAGCGCGGTGACATCGGCTTCGGTCTTGTCCTGACGGGCGACGATGTCGAAGCTGGCATCGAGCTGGTCAGGGGCGGCGGGGGTATGATTATCCATAGGGCATTCACCTTTTTCGGGTTGGGGAGGTAGTCGGCAGGCACAAAAAAACCGCCTAAGGGGCGGCCGGTTGGAGGGTCGGGATCGGGGCGGATCAGCCGATCAGATGGACCCGCGCACCATGCTGGAGCGGGTGGGTGACCAGGCTGATTTCGAATAATTCGACATCGTGCAGATGCCGCCCGGCACCGTCCCGGCGATAGTGCCGGGCGCGGTAGCCGAAGCTGAGCCCGTCCAGGGTGCGCTTCTTCAGCTCACTTGCGGCGCGGCTGTGTGGGTTGTCCATCCGCCCCACGATCCGCAGGCCGCGCGCGTCCTCGGCCATGCTTTCGATCCAGCCGATCCGCTGCGCGGCACTGTGCTGCCAATACAGCGGCAACGGGTCCTGCAGCTGGGCCAGACTACGCTTGAAAGCGCCGGGCCAGATCGTGTCGCCCGCACCGTCCGGTGTTCCGAACAATGCCGCATATCCTGCGAAACGTAATGCTTCGGCTGCGGGGGCGAGCGCCGCGTTCATTTCAGCAGCCCGGGCGCGCCGATCCGCACTGCAATGCCGATCAGCAGCAGGGCGAGGACACCGCGCACCATCCATTCGACCGCCGCCTTCCAGGCGCTTGCCTTGGCATCGCGCCAGGCGCGTAGCAATTCGCGCAATTCGTCGATATCGTTCTGCGCGTTCGCATCGCCGAGACCGAGCCGGGCGATGACCCGGCTGGCCCCGAGCTCGGACGATTCCTCGACGATCGCCCGCAACGTCACCAGTTCGGTGCCGTCGCTGCTGGCCTGCGCGATCAGTCGCGCCAGCATGTCTTCGCGGATCATTTCGGGTCTCCTTCTGGTTCCAGCCCGAGCAGGCTGCGTTTTTCGGAATCGGTCAGGAATGTGGCCCCGGAAACTTGCGACCACAGCCGCTCGCGGTCTTCCGACAGGGCAGAAATCTGGTCGAGATCGACCGACAGCGGCGCGCCGCTGAACCATGGGCCGAGCCCCTGGCTGATGCCGGACAGGATCTTGCCCGCCAGCGGCAACAGCGTCAGCCGCCACAATGCGCGATTTGCCTCGCGGTAATTGGCATAGGTGTTGTCGCCCGGCAGGCCGAGCAGCATGGGCGGCACCCCGAAGGCCAGCGCAATATCGCGCGCCGCAGCTGCTTTCAAATTCGCAAAGTCCATGTCCGCCGGGCTCATCGACAGGCTCTGCCAGGTGAGGCCGCCTTCCAGCAGCATCGGCCGCCCGGCGTTGATTTGGCCGGAATAGGCCGAGGTCAATTCCGCCTTGAGCCGGTCGAACTGGTCAGTCGTCAGCCCGCCCCCGTCGCCGCCATCATAGACCAGCGCGCCCGATGGCCGTGCGGCATTTTCCAGCAAGGCGCGGTTCCACTGGCTGGCGGCGTTATGGATCGCCACCGCCTGTTCAGCAGCGGCGAGGCACCCGGCGCCGTAATGGTCATCTCCCGGGTGAAAGGCCTTCAGATGGATGATATTGGGCCAGCCGCTGTCATCCTCCAGCGGAATGGTCAGCGTCCGGCCTGCCAGCCGGTAGGCATAGGCGGCGGGCCAGCCATCGTCCCCGGCGACCACTGAAATGCGTTCCGGGCGCAGGGCAAACAATTCGGCCGGCTGGCCAGCGCCATCCTTCATGACCTGGACATAGGCGTTGCCATGCAGCAGCAGATGCGCAGCCAGCGTTTCGATCAGCGATTGCCCCGCCGAACATGCCTCGATCAAACCCGCAAGACGATCATCGGCTGAATTGAGCGGCGCACTGCCGACCCCCTCCGCGACAATCCGCACCGCGCGCTGCGCCACCGGATTTTCGACAAAGGCGCGCCGAACGGCACCGGAATATTCGAACGGCGGCTTGCCCCCGCCGTCAAACGCTGCCGCCCAGGGCGAGGTAAACCCGCGCGCGATCGGCACACGGGTCTGGCCCCCGCCCTTGAAGGCGGAGGCGATTGTGTTGAGGAAGGACATGGATGCACCTCACGTGTCATCCCAGCGAGTGCTGGGATCGGGCCGCGACTTGGGCGACCCGGTGGAGAGAGATTCCGGCCTGCGCCGGAATGACGAGATTTTCTAGACCTGCACGACCCGCGGCACGCTTTGCCGCCCCAGCATCAATTCATGGGCTGCCCATACCAGTGCATCGGCGCGGTCGGGGCTCTTGCCGGGGCCTTCGTAACTGCCGCCCGCCATCAGCCCGCATAATTGGTCTTCCAACCGGGCAAACATTCCGGCGTGGCGCATCCGGCCCGCTTCGTAGAGCGCGGCGACCGGCTCTGCGCGGGCGATTTTGCCGCGGCTGGCGTGAACCAGTTTCAACGGCAGGGCGATGTCCGCTGCGCGCAACACGCTGGCCACCATGTCGCCGCCCTGGTTCGCCTCGGCGATCACCCGGTCGGCGTCCCAGGCCCTGGCCGCTTCGGCTACGGCGCGGGCCCAGCGTTCGGGCGTGGGCCGCGCAACCGAGCAATCGGCGAGGACCACCCCGGTGCCATTGGCGGTCAGTCCGGCGACGATGATGCCGCATTCATCGCCGCGTGCCGTGGCGGGCGGATCGACGCCGACGACCACGCGGGCTAGCGGCAGGGTCTGCTCCGCCGTCCGGCATTTTTCGATCATCGCGCGGCTCCACAGCGCGCCTTCGACTTCGGCAAGCAGCACGCCGTCAAGTTCCTGCCGGCCCAGAGCCGTGCTGCCATAAGCGCGGCGAATGTCGCGTATGAACCGCGCGGGCAGGTTGGCGACGTTGTCATAGGTCGAACCGCGGGTAATCCGAACGCTGCCCGAAGCGGCTTCATCCATCAACCTGCGCATCAGCGGGGCCGCGCGGGGCGTGGTGGTGGCCAGGCTTCGCGGATAATCCCCCAGCCGCAGACCCATCATCAGATTGTCCCAGCACGCCGCGCCGCGTCCGCCCGATATATCCCATTTGGCGATCTCGTCACACCAGGCGTGGCTGTGCTGCGGGCCGCGCAAACTATCGGGTTCGCCCGCCGAATACAGCATCGCCTGCGCCCCGTTGGGCCAGGTCAGACGTTTGAGTGACGGTTCGAAATTGGGCATACGCTTCGGCGCCGACGTGGCCAGAATGCCGCTTTCTCCCTCCACCATGATTGCCCTCACTTCCGAGATTGATGCCCCGACCAGCGCGATCCGGGCGTGTTTGTTGCGTTTCGCGATATGCCGGACCCATTCCGCCCCGGCCCGCGTCTTGCCGAAACCGCGCCCGGCGCAAATCAGCCATACCTGCCAGTCCCCAGGCGGGGGCAGCTGTTCGGACCGGGCCCATAATTTCCAGTGAAAGCGCAGTTCGTCCCGCTCGCCTGATGACAAATTGCCGAGGAAAATTCGCCGCTCGGCGTCTTCGAAGGAGAGCAGTTGGCGCAGCCGGTCACTTTGCATCATCGGCGGTCTTGTTCTGGCCGATCAATTGCTGCGCTGCCTTTTCCCGCGCACGCATCGCATCCAGTTTCGCGTTGATCGAAGCGAGAACGGCGTCCTCATCCTCGTCCGAGCGCAAAGCCCTCTGATGGCTGACTGCTTCGCGGTGCGCGGCGAGCAGGCGGAATGCGGTGGCGTTGTCATATTTGCGGCGGCTCTTGGTCTTGCTGCCTTCCAGCTCGCCCATGCGCAGCCGGTACAGCAGCGACATTTCCAGATTGTCATATCCCTCGCACAGGGCATCGAACCATGCACTGCGAAAATCCGCATCCTCGCGCCGCAGTTTATAGATCGTGCTCTTGGGCACTTTGGCCGTGCGCGCCGCGGCGGCAATATTCGAACTTTCCGCCAGCGCCGCCAGAAATGGTTCACGCCAGGCTGGAGTGTTCCGGCCAGGCACTGCGCCGCCGGGCGATGAATTCGCCATAGTGAAAAACCCGTGCTGGAATTGGGGGGCGAAACAGCCGGTCATTTCGAATCGGTCTGTTGCGATGTTCCGTTTCTCTAACCAAATAGCGTGACGATGTCAATATAAAAGTGCCAAATAGGTTAATTAGACAGTAAGTTGGTGTTGCTCAGCTGCTGTCGGTGCTTGCCGCAGGGCTGGGGCTGCCCTAATCGCGGCGCTTCTTGTGCCCTCGATGTCATGGGCAATGTAACCAGGGAGCGGGTCCTTGCTGCGTGGACTGTATTATTGGACGTTGGAGAAAGCTGCGCACCGCCATGCCGTATGGTGGCTCGCAACCTTCAGCTTCATCGAAGCGAGTTTCTTTCCGATCCCGCCGCATCCGCTGTTGGGATTGATGTGTCTGGCGGAACCCAAGAAGGCGATCCGCTTTTCCATCATCGCCACTCTGTCGTCCGTTGCAGGCGGGCTTCTGGGCTATTTGATTGGCTGGGGTCTGTTCGATACGGTAGGCAAGCAAGTGATCGATATGCTCGGCCTGACTGCAAGTTTTCCGGTGGCGCAGTGCACCTTCAACGAATATGGAGTAATTGCTGTCGTCTTCGCTGCCGCAACACCGGTGCCATTCAAATTGCTGACGATAACTGCTGGTTTCATGGAAATGCCGCTGCTTTGGTTCATCCTTGCCAGCCTGGCCGGGCGGGCGCTGATATTCATGACTGTCGGAATATTGTTCCGCCTGTTTGGCGCCCCGATCAAGCTGTTCATTGACAAATATCTCGGGCTATTGACGACCGTATTTGTGGTTCTGGTGGTCGGCGGATTTGTCGCAATTGCCCAATTTGGCGGGGGTGAACAGACGGCGGATACCGGTCCGTGTGCGGCCTCTGCGCAAACCAAGCAGATTTGATCGCCATGAACGGTCCCAAACCAGGGCCACGCTATTAATCCACCGCAGTTACCGCAGGTCCGAGCGCCCTTGGAAAAATCTGTCACAAGGGGAACGACTGCGTCAGATAATCCCCACAATCTTTCCGGCACGTTCAAACATACCCAGGATCGTCTGCACTTCTTCCGCGCTATGTTCCGCGCATAGCGAACAGCGCAGCAGGGTCATATTAGCGGGTGTTGCCGGGGGCCGCGCCAGATTGACGTAGAGCCCCTCCTTCAAAAGTGCTTCCCACATCATCGCGCCGCGTTCCAGATCGGGCATGATAACCGCGATAATCGCACTTTGCGGGGTGTCGGTACCCAGCTGGAAGCCGAGGTCTTTCAGCCCGCCATGCAGCGTACGGGAATTTTCCCACAGATGCGCCCGCTTGTTCGACCCGTGCATCAGCTTGCGGATCGATGTCGCACTGCTCGCCACCACACTCGGCGGCAGGCTGGCGGTGAACACATAGGGGCGGCAGACCAGCCGCATGATCTCGAATTTCGGATGATTGGAAACGCAGAAACCGCCGACCGTGCCGACGCTCTTGGAAAACGTCCCGATAATGAAATCGACATCGTCCAGCACCCCGACTTCTTCGGCAACGCCGCGGCCATGCTGCCCGATGAAGCCCATCGAATGCGCTTCGTCGACCAGCACCATCGCCCCGTTTTCCTTGGCGATGCGGACCATCTCCTTCAGCGGGGCGACATCGCCGAGCATCGAATAGACGCCTTCCAGTACGACCAGCTTGCCCGCGCCTTCCGGAATGCGCTTGAGCCGTTTTTCCATCGCCTCGATATCATTGTGCTTGAACGGCACGACTTCGGCATTGCCCATCGCGCAGCCATCCCAGATGCTGGCATGGCTATCGATGTCGAGGATGATGTAATCGCCCTTGCCCGCGATTGTGCTGATGATCCCCAGATTGGCCTGATAGCCGGTGGAGAAGACCAT
>JAGXGU010000164.1 GCA_024636575.1 Altererythrobacter sp. | reverse complement strand
GTCTTGTCCTCGTCCTTGCCGCGCATCGGACCGGCTGTGTCAGCTGCCTCCGCCTTGGCCGGTTCCGGATCGCCATTCACGGCGCCCTTCTTGGGCTTTGGCGGGGCGAGGTCGGCAGGGTTTTTCGGATCGAAGAAACCTGCCGGTTTCGGCAGTGCTGCCAACAGGCGCAAGCCGCTGATCGCCTGGCCGGCATCTCGGAATCCGGCGGTCAGGGTTGCGCGTGGATCGCTTGAGAGACTGGCCAGCAGCGCATTCATCCGCTCGATCTCTGCCGTCTGGTCGGTGTCCACATCATTGGTGAATTCGAACATCACGGGGTCATAGGCGGAGCCGGGCTGCTTCAGCAGTTCCTTGACCATCTTCACCGCGCCATCATGGTGGGTGATCATCAATTGCAGGAACAGCCGGTCGAAATCGCCACCCTTTGCAGCCGTCAGGCGCTGCATATCTTGTGGCGAGGCCATGCCCATCATGGGCTTCATTTCGTGATCTGCATGGCCTGAATGGTTCATCATGGCCATTTCTAACGGCTGACCGCGATCAGCCAGCCATTTGGTCATGAATTGCATTTCGTCCGCTTGCGATGCGTCGATCCTGCCTGCCAGGGCCACCACTTCCTCGCGATTGGTCCGGTCCCCCACCAGCGCCGCCATTTCCACCGCTTGCCGGTGGTGAACGATCATGTGCTGCATGAACATCACATCTGCTGGCGAGTAACTGCTGTTGGCCAGCGCCACAGCCTGATCCGCGCTGATTTGCCGCGTCACTTGCCCCGGAGCGCCGGGCTGGACGATCCGGGCATCCTGCGCCGCCGCGATTGAAGCGGAGGACAGCAGGACTGCCATAAGCGAATGCCGCAGGATTTTGCGCGAGCAAATGGTAGTTGTGTTCATGGTAGAGCGACCCTGTTCTGATGATTTTCCGTTTGCACAAACGCACTCAAACCCGGCAATCTGTCAAGACCGGTGAAGTCATTCGTCGGTGACATTGTCCGCTTCGTCGAAGGAAGGGCTGAAACGGGGCAGTAAGGGCGCTTTCCAGCGCATCGTTTTCTTCCGCCTCAGGGGGTGCATCATAGCAGCCGGCGGGCCACCGCATCCAGTTTCGCCATCATCGCCGGATCGCGCGCATCCGCGGCGGTGATCACCGCATGGTCGAGCACCGTATCGAGCGGCGATGCGCTGCGCTTGTCAGGCAACGCGGCGATAAACGCTTCGGCCGCCTTGCGTGCGATTTCACCATTTGCGGTCATCTGTGTGATGACCTCGCTGACTTCCACGAAAGCGGCGTCTTCGCGCCAGCAATCGTAATCCGTGACCATTCCAATCAATGCATAGGGTAACTCGGCCTCCCGGGCCAGTTTCGCTTCAGGCATGGCGGTCATACCGATCACATCGGCGCCCCAGGATCGGTATAGTCTGCTTTCGGCGCGGGTAGAAAATTGCGGCCCCTCCATCGCCAGATAGGTTCCGCCCCGCGCCACTTTGCCGCCGGCTTTCCTGACCGCCTTGGTGGCATAACCGGATAACCGGTCACACACCGGCTGTGCCATGGACACATGGGCAACCAAGCCATTGCCGAAGAAACTCGATGGGCGGGTCCTGGTCAAATCGATGAATTGATCCACCACCACGAAATGGCCGGGCGGCAATGCCTCCTGCAGTGATCCTACCGAGGAGATTGCCAGGATGTCGGTGCAGCCAACCCGCTTCAGCGCGTCGATATTGGCCCGCGCATTTACTTCGGATGGCGCAATCTGGTGGCCGCGGCCATGGCGCGGAAGGAAGCGGACATTGACCTGCCCGATCCGGCCGCACAAAATCTCGTCAGACGGATCGCCCCACGGTGTCTCCACCTTGATCCACTGCGCATCTTCCAGCGAGCCCATCTGATAGAGGCCGGAGCCGCCGATAATACCTATTGTCCAATTGCTTTTCATGCGCGTTTACTACCGATGCTTCAAATGCCTGCAACAAATATCGATCTCGGTCGTTGGGTGTGAAACAGGAGAAAAATTCATGAAACTTCCGCACAATGCCTATGTCGCTATCGTCGATGGCGAAAATTTCACGTTGATGCAAAACATTGGCCAGCCCTTCGCACCATCGCTGCAGAAAGGCACCAAGCCCGATCTCGATCCGACGAATTTCAGTGCCGGAGTGCGCCATCAGGATGACGCGGGGCAAAAGACCGGCAATACCGATTTGAACGAACTAGCCTTCGGTGCCGCTGCAGCTGCATGGCTCAACGAAAAAGCAATTGCCGGCAAATTCGAACACATCGCGATCATCGCAGACCCAAAAACACTGGGTGAAATGCGCCGACACTATCATACCGAATTGAAAAGCCGCTTGGTCGGGGAGATCGACAAGACCCTTTCAGGTGAACCGACCGACCGGATCGAGAAAGCGATAGTCAATGCTTGACGACATATTTGGTCGCGGCTGCGACACTTTTCATCAGTTTTAGCTTGCCTGAAGGAATCCGGCGGTCATTAATGAATTACTCACCTTGTTTGGGGTAACTTTACGGGCATGATCTTAAAACCGGGACTCATCAAAACTATCGGAGCTGCAGTCATTCTTGCGGGAATGGGGCTGGCGCCTGCTGGTGCAGCAATCGCACAAGGCACCAATTTCGAAGCCGCTTTCGACAGCACCCTGGGCACCCAGCAACGTGCGCCGCAAGATTTCTCCGCAGCCTATGAGAACAGTCTGGAACGCAAGGTCGCGATGCTGGCCAATGGCGACAAGGGCCGCATTGGTGTGGCTGCGGTAGACCTTTCTACCGGAGCGCAAGTTTCAATTCTGGGTGATCAGCGCTTCCCCATGGCCAGCACCAGCAAGATCGCCATTGCGGCCACTTTCCTGGAAGGTGTGGAGCAAGGCCGCTGGTCGCTTTCGAGTGAATTTCCGCTGTTGATCCCGGTCCGTTCGGCAAAGTTTTCCAGCAGCGTGGCACCGGTAAAGCGCGGTGCATATCTGCCCGCGTCGGAACTGATCGAGCTGATGATCACGCGCAGCAGCAACTCTGCGACTGATGCTCTGCTGGCAGTGGTCGGAGGGCCCAAGGCAGTCAATGACTGGACGCGGCGCTCGGGCATCCGCGAATTCAGGCTCGACCGCGACATTGCCACATTGGTGCGCGATGACGGGGAATTCGATCCTGCTGCGCATATTGACGAGCGTGACAGCGCCTCGCCGCAAGCCATGATCGATCTGCTGTCCGGGCTTTACCAGGGCAAGTTTCTGTCCGCTTCGAGCCGTAGGGTCATTCTGGGTGCAATGGAACGGTGCCGCACGGGAACGCGGCGCATCCCGGCATTGCTGCCCGCATCGGCACAAGTTGCCCACAAGACCGGATCGCTCAACAATACGTCCAGCGATATCGGAATCATCGAGGCCCCGGACGGGCGGGCAATCGCAGTGGCCATCTATGTGACCGGCCAGGGATCGCGCCTTGCGCGTGAGGCAAGGATCGCCGAAATTGCCCGCGCACTTTATGATGGTTACGCTGCTTCGGCCAAGCAGAACTGGGCGAACGCAACCTATAATGGCGGTTAATCGCTGACCGATTCGGATCAGTTCGATAATTCACATTCTCAAATCAAAAAGGGCGGCACCTTGCGGTACCGCCCAACTTGTTTTCGAACGAGGTTCGAAGATCAGTCAGCCTGAGCTTCTTCTTCGGTTTCGTTCTGCATAGCGGACTCAGCGTCGGCAGCAGTTTCGTCAGTAGCAGCAGCAACGTCGGTTGCAGCTCCTTCAACGGCATCGCCAGCAGCTTCAACGTTTGCTTCTGCATCGGCCATCGCCGAATCAGCAGCTGCTTCGGTGGTTTCCTGAGTGCCTTCCGAACAAGCGGCGAGGGTCAGGGCAGCGCCAGCGGCAGCTGCAGCAAGTACGAACTTACGCATAATAAAATTCCTAATTCAGATTGGGGTTGCAGTCTGAGGATTACTCAGCAGCAGGAGCTGCAGCAGTCGCTGCTTCTTCTGCGGTTGCAGCAGCGGCATCGGCGGTAGCATCGGCAGCTTCGACAGTCGCATCGGCAGCTGCTTCAACTTCTTCAGTGGCAGCTTCCATGTTTGCTTCGGCATCGGCCATTGCGGTATCGGTTTCTGCTTCAGGAGCAGCTTCCGAACAAGCAACGAGGGAAAGAGCAGCGCCGGCAGCTGCGGCAGCAAGAACGAACTTACGCATGTTAAAAATCCTTGAACAGCGAGTGGTGATCGCACGCCCCATCGGGGTCATGCGGGAGGTCGACCATATGGCGACTTCTGGGTGCTGAATAATGGCGATAATGTGACGACGCAAGCGGATTCACCTGTTTTGGCCACTTTTCTGCCTTAATTTTGCCTAGATTGGCTTAAATCCGCCATATTTCAAATCACAGATTGTGGATAACCTCGCCAGGAATTGCGCAGATGAGCTTGTTCGAGGTGCGATAATGCAGGCTGACCTTGGCCGATTCCACTGCTACCAGCGGCACCATGTCCGAAAAAAAGCATCTCTATCTGGTCGATGGGTCCGCCTATATTTTCCGCGCCTATCACCGCCTGCCGCCGCTCACAGACCCCGAAGGCACCCCGGTCGGGGCGGTTTACGGATACACCACTATGCTGTGGAAGCTCGCAACCGATCTGGACAAGGCGGTCGGCCCAACCCATCTGGCAGTTATACTCGATAAATCGAGCCATTCCTTCCGCAATGACATTTATCCCGAGTACAAGGCCAACCGCCCGCCGCCACCCGAAGATCTGATCCCGCAATTCCCGCTGATTCGCGATGCGACACGGGCTTTCAGCCTGCCCTGTATCGAGGAACAGGGGCTGGAAGCCGATGATCTGATCGCTTCCTATGCCCGTGCCGCCGCCGCGCGCGGCTGGGACGTGACGATCGTTTCATCGGACAAGGATCTGATGCAATTGGTGGGCGAAGGCGAAGGCGGCAGTGGCGCAATCGACATGCTCGACACCATGAAAAACGCCCGGATTCGCACCCATGAAGTGGAGGAGAAATTCGGCGTTCCTCCTTCCAAAGTCGGCGATATCCTGGCGCTGATGGGCGATTCGGTAGACAATATTCCCGGCGTTTATGGCGTTGGCCCGAAGACTGCGACCAAGCTGATCCAGGAACATGGCGACCTGACCGGCGCGCTCGATGCGGCGGAGGGCATGAAGGCCTCCAAGCTGAAGGAGCGCCTGATCGAACACCGCGAAATGGCTGAGCTGAGCCGGGTGCTGGTGACGTTGAAGGAAGATTGCGACCTGCCGGTACCGCTGGAAGATTTCGAGCTGGACGGGGTTCCATCCGAACCACTGGCTGCGTTTCTCGCAAAGCACGGTTTTTCCAGCCTGCTGCGGCGGTTGGACGCGGGCGGCGGCAGCCCGGACCGCGCGAATGAACTGAACCCCGCCAAGCAGGTCCACGCAGCTTCCACGACCCCGCAAGGTGACCGGCAAGCCATACCCGAAATGCCCGCAGTGGACCGGACCGCCTATGTCTGTGTGCAGGACATGGACACGCTCCGCCAGTGGATCGACCGCGCGATGGCCCTGCGGCTTGTCGCGGTTGATACAGAAACCAGCGCATTGGATTCGATGCAGGCAGATCTGGTTGGCATCAGCCTTGGCCTGGGCGCCAATGATGCCTGCTATATCCCGCTGGCCCATGGCGGGCATGACCTATTGTCCGACACACCGCCGCAGATTGACCGCGCCGCTGCGCTGGCCGCGCTGAAACCGCTTCTGGAACGCGACGCGGTGATCAAGATCGGGCAGAACATCAAATATGATCTCAACGTGCTCGCCCGGTATGGCGCGCAGGTATCGCCGATCGAAGATACGATGGTGATCAGTTTCGATCTGGATGCGGGCCGCTCGCTCGACGGGATCGGCGGGGGTCACGGGATGGATGAATTGTCCCAGCGCCACCTTGGACACACACCCCTGTCTTTCAAGGAAGTGTGCGGCACGGGCAAGAAAGCCATACCCTTCGGCGAAGTGCCGCTGGACCGGGCAACCGAATATGCCGCCGAAGACGCGGACATTACCTGGCGATTGTACCAGCACCTCAAGCCGCGCCTGGCAACCGAAGGCGGCACGCGGGTTTACGAACGTGTTGACCGTCCGCTGATCCAGGTTGTCGCCGGAATGGAACGCGAAGGCGTCAAGGTCGACCGACCCAGCCTGGCAAAATTGTCCGAAGGCTTTGCCGAAGAAATCGGCAAGCTGGAGGGTGAAATCCACAAACTGGCGGGCAGGGGCTTCACCATCGGCAGCCCAAAGCAATTGGGCGATGTGCTGTTCGACACCCTAGGCTACAAGGGCGGACGCAAGGGAAAGACCGGCCAATATTCGACCGATCAGGCGATCCTGGAAAAGCTCGCCGATCAGGGGGCGCCGATTGCGGGCAAGGTGCTCGAATACCGCCAGCTATCGAAGCTGAAATCTACCTATACCGACGCGCTGCAGGCAGCGATCAATCCCCGGACGGGCCGGGTGCATACCAGCTATTCGCTGGTCGGGGCGCAAACCGGGCGTCTGTCTTCCACCGATCCCAATTTGCAGAACATCCCCATCCGCACCGCTATCGGGCGCCAGATCCGCGAAAGTTTTGTGGCAGAGCCGGGCAACGTGCTGCTCGCCGCCGATTACAGCCAGATCGAATTGCGGCTGGCCGCGCATATGGCCGATGTCCCGACCCTGAAGGAAGCCTTTGCCGCGGGGCAGGATATTCATGCCCGCACGGCACAGGAAATGTTCGGCACAGTCGACCGCGATACGCGGGCAAAGGCCAAGACGATAAATTTCGCGATACTCTACGGCATTTCGCGCTGGGGGCTGGCAGGCCGCCTGGGGGTGGAGGCCGATGAAGCCCAGGCAATGATCGATACCTATTTCCAGCGCTTCCCGGGTATCCAGCGCTATATCGTGGCGACCCTGGAAAGCGTCCGCGAACGCGGCTATTCCGAGACATTGTTCGGGCGCAAGACTTGGTTCCCGCGGATCAATTCGAAGAACCCGGGCGAACGCCAGGGCAGCGAACGTGCGGCCATCAATGCGCCAATCCAGGGGACAAGTGCTGACATCATCAAGCGCGCGATGGTGCGGATGCTGCCTGCCCTGGCAGATGCCGGTCTGGGTAATGTCCGGATGTTGCTTCAGGTACACGATGAGCTGGTATTCGAATTGCCCGATGGCGATGTCGATGCGGCAAAGCCGGTGATCGAACGCGTCATGGCTGGCGCTGCGCAGCCGGCCATTCATCTGGATGTTCCGCTGGGGATTGATATTGGCAGCGGGCCAAGCTGGGGAGCAGCGCACTGACCATGAATCCTGCCAGCTTGGCCCGTAACCTGGGTAGCAGACATATCACACGCTGGACCAATCTGGCGCTGCTCAGCGTAATTGGCGGAGCAATGCTGGCGGGCCTGTTCCTGGTTTTTCAGACGATCGAAGTCGAGCGGGCACAGCGCGAGCACTCCGGCAACACTGCGCGGGTTCTGGTTGAATTGCGCAATGTCGGCAACGCAGCGCTGAATGCGGAAACCGGCCAACGCGGCTATCTCATCACGCTCGATCAAAGATATCTCGAGCCGTACCGGACAGGCCGCACGCAATATCAACCGGCGCTTGATCGCCTGCGCCGATCACTGGGAGAAGACGCCACCGCCCGCCAGCTTCAGCTGCTCGACCGGATCGAGAATTTGACGCGGGCGAAATTCGCCGAAATGGACGAGAGCGTGGCCTTGGTGCGCGGCGGCGCCCTGTTTGATGCAAGACGCCAGGTTTTGAGCGACGAAGGGCAGGAAGTGATGGTCCGCCTGCGGCAGGCGATCAGGGAAATGGAGGAGATCGAGGTCGATTTGCTTGGTCAGGCCGCAAGCGACACGGCGAGCGCCGAGGCACGCGTCCTGCCGCTGCTCACCGGCGTGATGGCGCTGCTGCTGCTGTCACTCCTGCTTGGCTATCGACTGGTTTCGCGCACCGCGCAGGCCGAAGCTCGGGCGGAACAATCCGCTGCGCTGGCCGAAGCGCGGGATCGCGCCGATTTGCTGGCGCGCGAGCTAAACCACCGGGTGAAAAACCTGTTCGCGGTTATTCTGGCAATAGTCAGCATGAGCGCGCGCGACGAACCGAAAGCAAAACCGGTGGTCGAACGGATCAGCAGCCGGATCCGTGCCCTGCTGACCGCGCATGAAGTGACCCAGGGCACGCAAAACCAGCCCCCGGCATCGTTGGGCAATCTGATCGAGACCACCCTGGCGCCGTACCGTTCAGAATATGTGCTGGCCGAGATTTCCGGTCCGGAGACCTTTCTCCCCGCCGAACATGTCACACCGCTGGGGCTGGTTCTGCATGAACTGACGACCAATGCGGTGAAATATGGCGCATGGGCGAACGGCGGCTTGTTAACCGTAAGATGGGATATTGATGGTGGCCATTTGACCATCAATTGGGACGAGGGTTGCCAAATCACCGACCTCGATCCGGCACGGCAGGGCTTTGGCAGCATGTTGATGGACAGCGCCGCGCGCCAGCTTCGCGGGACAATCGACCGGAAATTTGAGCCCGATGGGGTCAACGTTCGGATCGTAATTCCGCTAGAAGTGTAGGGACGCAGGCCTTGCCACTGCGGCAGCGAGGCAATAATGCGCCCAGCATGTTCGATAAATATTTTCCGCAGAATATTGAATTTTCATGGGAGCAAGCGGCAGCATCCGCCGTTGCCCTGACGATTGTCCTGCTGGTTGCCCTGATATTGCACCGCGTGTTGTTTGCGATCCTCCGCCGCATTTCAACGATGTCGTCCACCCCGGTAGACGGGATGGTGTTTGACCGGCTGTACAGGCCGCTCCGATGGTCCTTCATCGCTATCGGCATTTCCCTGCTCGCGGCTCGTGACGAAGATGTTGCCATGTTCTGGAGCGCCGTTTCAGGCTTTGTCGTCCCGGCTTTGCTGGGTTGGGTAACTTTTTCGATTGCCAAGGCTTTCGCCAATGCCCTGGAATACCGAACGGAAATTTCCTTCGATCCGGTTGCAGCGCGAAGCCGCAGGACCCGGATTTCCATCCTTTCACGCACCGCGACTTTCGCAATCGTTCTGGTCACGACCGGGCTGATGCTGTTCAGCATCCCGGCAGTACGCGAAGTCGGGGTAACCCTGATGGCGTCTGCCGGCCTGGCGGCTCTGGCGATTGGCGCGGCGGCACAGCCGGCCCTGAAATCCCTGATCGCCGGTTTGCAGATGGCGGTTACCGAACCGCTGAGACTGGGCGATCTGGTGGTGGTCGAAGGTCACACCGGGCGGGTGGAAGAAATCCGCATGAGTTTTGTAATTGTGCGCACATGGGATGAACGCGCGGTGGTGGTTCCCACTTCCAGCTTCCTGGACCAGAGTTTCGAGAACTGGTCGCGTCAAAACGAAAAATTGACCGGGCCGGTCTACCTGCATCTCGATCCGGCAACCGATGTCGAGCCGATCCGCAAGGAATTCGAACGTTTCGTGACAGGTCACGAATTATGGGATGGGCGCACAGCATCCGTGCTGATGACCGAAGCACACCCGGAAAGCATCGAATTACGGCTAGCGGTCAGTTCGCAGACCATCGGCGATCTGTTTGCTCTGCGCTGCGAATTGCGCGAACACATGATCGCCTGGCTGCGCCAAGAAATGCCCGACGCGCTGATCCGCCACCGGTTGGAAGTCGAGACAGCGAACCTGCGCGCCGCCAATTAGCCGATTGGCACTGGCTAATCGTGCTTTCGGTCCCGGATCGACTCCACCTGGCCATCGTACAAGAAACCAATCGGATTGACTTCGGCAGCGCGGGATTTCAATTCGCCGCGCAACTTCTTGTATTCGGCCTCCATCGTCTCGGTTACCGTCGCGCGCGAATCCTTGAGCGCTTCCGCGAAATCTCCTGCCGTAACTTCCTTCACCTCGCCCCCTGCCCGCCGCAAGGCGTTGAGGCCTGCGCGCCGCACGACATCTTCCAGATCCGCGCCTGTAAAACGTTCGGTCTTGGCGGCAGCCGCGGCCAAATTCACATCATCAGCCAGCGGCATATTGCGGGTGTGGATGGTCAGGATTTGTTCCCGGCCCTTGGCATCGGGCGTACCGACATAGACCAGTTCATCGAACCGGCCGGGGCGCAGCAGGGCGGGGTCGACCAGATTGGGGCGATTGGTCGCGCCGATAACCACCACCGATTGCAATTCCTCCAACCCGTCCATTTCGGCCAGAATGGTGTTGACCACTCGTCCGGTAACCTGCGGTTCGCCCTGCCCGCTGCCACGGGCCGGCACCAGGCTGTCGATTTCGTCAATAAATATCACGCAGGGTGCCACAGAGCGCGCCCGCGCAAACATTCTGGCGATTTGCTGTTCGCTTTCACCATACCATTTTGACAGCAAGTCGGAGCTTTTCATCGAGATGAAATTGGCCTCTGCTTCCTTGGCCACCGCCTTGGCCAGCAAGGTCTTGCCGGTTCCCGGCGGGCCATAGAGAAGGAAGCCCTTAGCTGCGCGAATGCCCAGGCGGCGAAATGCTTCGGCGTTCTTGAGGGGAAGTTCGATACCCTCCTTCAACTTGTCGATCGATTCGTCGATCCCGCCAATATCATCCCATCCGACATTGGGCACCTGCACCATCACCTCGCGCATGGCCGATGGCTGGATGCGTTTCAACGCGGACAGGAAATCCTCCCGCGTGACGCATAATTCCTCCAGCACCTCTGGCGGAATCGTCCGTTCGTCCAAATCGATCTTGTGCATGATCCCGCGCACGGCATCTATGGCAGCTTCACGCGCCAGCGCCGCAATGTCAGCGCCAACAAAACCGTGGGTGACGCGCGCCAGTTCGTCCAGATCGACCTTATCGCCCAGCGGCATGCCGCGGGTGTGGATTGACAGGATTTCGCGGCGGCCCTTCTCGTCCGGCACTCCGATGATGATTTCCCGGTCGAAACGGCCGGGCCGGCGCAATGCCTCATCAATGGCATCGGGCCGGTTGGTAGCGGCAATGACCACCAGATTGCTGCGTGCCTCCAACCCGTCCATCAATGTCAGCAATTGCGCAACGAGCCGCTTTTCCGCTTCTCCGTGCACCTGCGTACGTTTCGGTGCGATGGAATCGATCTCGTCGATGAAGATGATCGCCGGAGCGACGCGCGTTGCTTCCTCGAACACATCGCGCAGCTTCTTTTCGCTCTCACCATAGGCGGAACCCATGATTTCAGGCCCGTTGATGGTGAAGAATTCCGCATCGCTTTCGTTTGCCACGGCCTGCGCCAGCCGGGTCTTGCCAGTCCCCGGGGGCCCATGCAGCAGGACACCCTTGGGCGGATCGACACCAAGACGGGTGAACAGTTCGGGATAGCGCAGCGGCAGTTCGACCATTTCGCGCAATTGTTCGATCGTATCGCCCATGCCGCCGACATCGTCGTAATTGACCACGGCGCGCCCATCGCGCGGTTCTTCGAATTCGGCGCGCAATTCGACTTCGGTATTCTCATCGATATGAACGATGCCCTTGGGCGCGGTGGACACCACGCTCAGACGAATCTGGGTCAGGGCATAGGCGGGCGTACTGAACATCCGGCGCACCTCCGGCGGCATGTTTTGCACTGGCTGCTGTCCGGTAGTCGCCACCAGATCGCCCGCCACCAGCGGCTTGCGGAAGAAATTACGCTTCAGCGCCTGGGTTGGCCCCTGCAGGCGCATTTCACGCTGGGCGGGGGCAAACACCACCCGTGTTGCCGGGCGCGATTGGGCAACAATTATCACCACATGTTCGCCAGAACCCACTTCGGCATTGCCGCGCTGAAGGCCGTCCAGCCGGACGATCTGCAATGCCTGATCCTCGTCATAGGCGGACATCGCGATTGCCGGCGTGCTCCGCTTGCCGGTGATCTCGACCACGTCGCCTTCGGTAATTCCCAGCGCCTGGAACGCCGAACGCGGAAGCCGGGCAATGCCCTGGCCGCTTTCTTCCTGCCGTGCGGCAGCCACCTGGAGCCGAACTTGGGTTACTTCGCTTGCCGCATCAGCTTCAGCCATCGGATGTTTGCTCCTGAAATCATCTGCCAGAGATTCCGGCGAACCTCTTGATACCATAGCTAGGAAGCGCAACGGTGCGATGCAAACACCCATTGCGATTACGAGGGCAATGAATGCACGACAGGCAAAAAAAGCCCGGCTGTTGCCAGCCGGGCTTTGAAAGTTTTGGGAGAGGATGCCTAAAAGGCACCTTGGTTATGTCCAAGAGCCTCTTATTGTGCAAGTGCGAAAAACTCATCGAATGATGCATTGCGCGCAACACTTAAATTTACCACTATATTTCAAGTCTCTATGAGTAATCCTTTCTATTTCAAGCATGGTTGAACGCAGTTGCACACTGGATTATTGTGCAGCGCGCAAAAGATTTTACGCACTTGTCAGCATGCCTTGCTCCGGGTGATGATAAAATGCAGGAGATTCGTCTATACCTGCCGCAACAGGGTGACAGGCGGGCTGCGGCGCACTAGAAATTTGCCATCCAACTGGAGGTTCCATGAAAAAACTTTTCCCCGATGCCAAGTCCGCCCTCGACGGTTTGCTGCGTGATGATATCCTGATTGCATCGGGCGGATTCGGACTTTGCGGGATCCCGGACCGGCTGCTCGACGCAATCCGTGACAGCGGCGTGAAGGGGCTGACATTCGCCAGCAACAACGCCGGGATCGACAATGAAGGCATCGGAAAATTGCTCCGGACGCGGCAGGTCCGCAAGATGATCTCCAGTTACGTGGGCGAGAACAAGGAATTCGAGCGACAATTCCTGTCCGGCGAACTCGAAGTCGAATTCTGCCCACAGGGCACGCTGGCGGAACGGATGCGGGCGGGCGGCGCAGGCATTCCCGGTTTCTATACCAAAACCGGTGTGGGAACGCAGGTGGCCGAGGGCAAGGAAGTGAAGAGCTTTCGGGGAGAGGATTATATCCTCGAAGAAGGTATTTTCGCCGACCTCGCGATCATCAAGGCGTGGAAAGCTGACGAAACCGGTAATCTGGTGTTTCGCAAGACAGCGCGCAATTTCAACCTGCCGGCCGCCACCTGCGGCAAGGTCTGCGTCGCCGAAGTGGAGGAGATTGTGCCGGTAGGTAGCCTCGACCCCGATTGCATCCACCTGCCCGGCGTTTACGTGCAGCGGATGATCGTGGGGGCACCCTATGACAAGCTGATCGAATTCCGCACTGTGCGTGAACGTGAAGCCGCATGATGCCTGGCCGGGGGCAAAGACAGGTCCAGTGAAAATGATGGGCCCTGCCAGAATTACTGCGGCACTGCTGTTTCCGGTGCTGTTTTCAGGCTGCGTCGCTGCGCTGATTCCAGTCGCGGCAGGCGGCATGCTGGCGGGCAAGGACAAAATCGGGCTGGAAACCGGAACGCAGAATGCTGAAATTCCGCCGGCAAGCACCGATGTTCTGATTGCAATGCCCGCACCGGTACCCGCCAGTGTAAAATTGGGCGGGCAAGTCGCGCACGAATTGCCGCGCCCGATCCCTGATCGCCGGGCGTTTTCCGGCATGTTTGATTATGTTGCCGCGCAGGCAGACAAAGATCCGGTTTCAGAACCCCGGCAATCTGCGCTGCTGGCTGCGCCGGGTTCGCTGACGCCGAACCGGTCCGATTGCAGCATCCGGCCGCCGGCAGTGGTGTTCGATCTCGATCCCGCCGGCGCGATGTTCAATCCGGCGGCCGCAGTCAAGGCTGATCCCGAACTTGCGCAGATACTGCGCGATTTCCGGTCCCGGGATATCAGCATTTTCTGGCTTTCCGCACTAACCCCGCTGGATGCAGGCGCCATGCGAAGCCGACTGGTCGAAAGCGGGCTTGACCCCGCCGGACGCGACGGCTTGTTGTTGATGCGCCATATTGATGACCGCAAGCAGACGCGCCGACACGATGTGTCGAACACCCAT
>JAGXGU010000163.1 GCA_024636575.1 Altererythrobacter sp. | reverse complement strand
TTGTCGATCAGATACATGATTTCAAAACCGCCGGGAATTTCGAATGGCCCGACCAATTGTCCCGTTTCCATGCCCCGCGCTACCGTCTGCATTTCTGCGGGAAGGGTTTCCAGCCGGACAAAGCCGAGATCGCCGCCGACCACTGCGGTCGAAGCATCGGAGAATTGGCGTGCATAGGCCACGAAACTACCGCCCTGCTGCAGTTGCTGGACAATCCGCCGGGCGTTTTCGAGCACGGCGTCACGGTTTTCCGGCGTGGCTTCTAGGTAGATTTCCCCGATCCGGTATTCTTCGGTCCCGCGCGATTCTTCCATCCGCGCCAACAATTCGCGGACTTCTTCCTCGGACACATTGATGAACGGCGCAATTTCGCGGCGTTGGAGCCTTTCCCACGCCATTTCGCCTTCGATCTGGCGCTTCAGCGAATCCGCCGAAGACCCGATACTGGCGAGATAGGCATCCATCTTGCCTGTATCCGACCCGAAGTTCTGTGATGCCACCTGCGCATAGCGTTGGTTGACCTCTTCCCGGCTAACCACGATTTCCTGAGCGCGGGCCTCCTGAATTTTCAAGGTTTCGTCGATCAGGTTGCGCAGCACCTGTTCGCGCACCCGCTGCAATTCCGCTTCGGGAATCTCGCCATCGGATGCCGCCACCAACAAGGCCGTGCGCTGGTCCACATCGGTACCGGTAATCACGGCGCCGTTCACCATGGCGGTTGCCCGGCGTATGTTCGGATCGCTTTTGCCCAGCAGAGTGGCATTTTCAGGAATGTTGAGCGAATTGCCGACCTGCGCGCTGCCCCGAACCTGGGCTTGGGGCTGGGGCTGGGGCTGATTTTGAGCCTGGGCAGCGATGGGGGCCATCGCCACGCCAAGGCTGGCGAAACCGGCAAGTAGTTTGGACATTGTATTCTGGGTCACACTGTAATTCCGATATGTGGCGCGGATTGCCGCGCAATGAACTGGCGTAGATTTTGCCCAATGCGGCTTAACCGTAGCTGAGTGGCGCACCGAATAGCCGGTTTGGCCCGCGCTGCCAATTGCTTGTATGTTGACAGCTTCAGGCCATTTATTTCGGCGCGGTCAAGGGCTGGATTGTGCGCCCCACCTAACGAAAGCCCAGATTGCGCAGGCTGAAATACAGCTGGAACGTATTGCCGCGTTCGGCATCGCCCGAACTTACATAATCGCGCCGCCAGGTCAGGCCCAGTTCCAGATATTCATCCTGATAGGCCACGCCCAGCCGGGTGCGCACTGCTTCGAACCCGTCGGAATTCAGCGTCGGGTCTTCGGTCCGGTCGGTCAGGTTGAATACGCCCGATCCGAATACCGACCAATAGTTTGCGAAGTGAACGCGGGTGGCGATGCGCAATTCCTCACGGTCCTGCAGATCTTCCACCAATTCGTCGATATCGCGGTTGAGTTTGAGATAGCCGACCTCGAAATAGGTCTGGCGCGATCCGATCGTGGCGTCGAATTCATTACGCCGCAGCTTCAGACTGTCCTTGTCCAGCCGGTAGCGGTGGGTGACCTTGACGAAATCCTGAAAGCGGACTTCGGAACGCCCGACAAAATCCGACACCCTTTCACTCAGACCGGTTCCATCCACCAGAATGTCGGACGCTTCCTTGAACCGGTAAGACTGGCCAAGGGTGGTCTTCACCCGCCAGCCAGGGCGCTGCAATTCCCAGTCGAGCCCGTAAGTCAGGCGGACACCGTCCTCTACCCGATCATACCCCGGGAAACGGTTGAGCGCGAACAGGTTGGAATCTTCCAGATCGATCGCGCGCGAATCCTCGTTCGGCACCGCCAGATTACGGATCGGCGGCGTGGCAACCAATTGCACGCGCGGGGTCAGGACCTGAGTGCCGCCGAGAAATTCGCCGACGAAAGGCCATTTTACATCGACCGCCCCCAGGGCGACACCGCGGGCCTGCCAACCGGGCAGACCCCGGTACGATACCGTATCAGTCAATTCATTGCCGCTGCTGTGATAGACATCGCCGCGCGCAAGTGCCGTCAGCGAAACGATCTGCCCCAGCCCGGTTACACCGCGCAAATCCCACCGCGCCCCGGCGAAGGCGCGCTGCGTATCCTGCCCGCTCTCGCGCGCGAGATTGAGCGAGTTGATCTGCCATTCTACTTGGCCGCCCAACACCGGATCCGCCATTCGGCGGCGGTAATCGACCACGGGAAGCACCAGCGGGACCTGACCCTTGTCCTGATCCAGCCGCATCGTCTGGGTGGCCCAGCCGGCGAAGGAGAAATAGCTGCTGTCGTCGATCCGCTCGACATTGATGTTCGAACGCAGGCGGTCGTCATTGCTGATGTCATACCGGCGCAGGAACGTCCGGTCGGTCGCGCGGCGGATCGAACCTGTCGCGCTCCATTCCGGGGTAAACTGGAACTTGCCATTTGCCGCAATATAACCGCGTAGATCGCGTTCGGATGTCGGCACACCGGTAAAGCTGGAAATGCGGCGGCTTTCCGTCAGATAGCCGGTAATCTGGTAAGCACCTTCATCGACCAGGTGGCGAAAATGGCCGGACAGCATCGGCATCGCCCCGCTGAAAATCGTGCCGTTCAGCGTCAGGTCGCGATTATCGGCCATGCGCCAGTAATAGCTGCCGGTTACTTCCAGCCCGTTGGTCTGTCCGATCCCGATATCGGGAACCAGGAAACCGGATGCGGCGCGGCCATCGGTGCGCAGCGCCAGCCCGGGTAGCGGCAGCAACCGTGCCCCGAACAATTCCAGATAGGCCCCGCGGAACCGGACGCGGCGCTTTTCCGGGTCATAGGTTACCCGGTCCGCTGTAATCCGCCAGCTGGGATTGTTGCCGCATCCTTCCGCATCCTCGGCCGTGCAGGCGCTGTAGGCGGCTTCGCTCAGTATGATCGTGCCGTCTTCGCCGCGGGTCCCGCTGTTGGCTGCCAATCGGCCGCCTTCGCGCAGCGCCAGCAGCATATCTTTCATCGCGCCGGTTTCGAACTTGTCGTTCAGTTCCAGCTGCTCGGTATAAAGCTGGTTGCCGTCCTGGTCCACGAAGCGGACATCGCCCGATGCGGTGATCAGGCCGCTCCTGCGGTCCCAGCTGACTGCCTGCGCCCGGACCGACTGCTCTTCGCTGCGCATGACCACATTGCCGCTGGCGGTAACCACGTCATTTTCAGAATCATATTCAAGATTATTCGCCTCGAAATCGATTTCGCGCGGCTCGGCAGGGGGCGATTCAGGTTCTGCGACATCCTGCGCCCAGGTTGGCGCAGAAAGGCAGCCAGCCCCAGTGCTCGCGAGCGCAAGTGCCAGCAAACCCTTGGTTGTGGAAAGTGTGATTCGGTTCATGGCGCGCGGCGTTGTCTTTATCTCGGTCTGCCATTCGGCATGGGTAGGGCGGGGGCACGACTTGCCTATCGCACCGCCCGCGCCTAATCGCAATCGCCAAGCGAAGCGGCGGTATCGTGTTGCTGCAAACCGCGCTCATACTTTACTTTATCACTGTTTGGAGCCTTCATGAAAATCCTGTTTAGCCAGACCATTCCCGCCGACGCCCGATTAGTGGCCCGTATCGCTGACAAAGGCACCATGCCTGCGGGGCTGGAAACATCCTTGGTCGAAGGTGCCAGGATAGCCCGCTTCAAGGGCAATGCCGGCCAGTCGTTCGATGGATTTGTCGATCGCGGCGAGAAGGTGGTTCGCGTGGCAATTGCAGGGGCGGGGGAACCCGGCAGCAAGGACCGGCGCACGAATCTGGAAAAAGCAGGCGCAGCGCTGACTGCGAAATTCCTGACTTCGGGCGAAACATCCATGGTGCTCGATCTTTCGGATAGCGCGCTGGGTGCGCAAGACGCGGCCTCTGTGCTGCTGGGCCTGAGGCTGCGCGGCTGGCGCCACGATGAATATCGCACCAAGCTGAAGGAAGAACAGAAAATCACCCTGAAGACAGTGACCGTGGTCGGTGCCCCCGAAGGCATCGATGCGGCGTGGGCCGATGCCTCCGCTGTCGCCACCGGGGTCGAGTTCACCCGCCATCTGGTGTCGGAACCGGCAAACAAGCTGTTCCCGGTCAGCTTTGTCGAAAAATGCCGCAAGATGTTCGAAGGTACCGGCGCGGAACTGATCGTGCTGGATGATGAAGCGATGGAAACGCTGGGCATGGGTTCGCTGCTGGGTGTCGGGCTTGGTTCCGATCAGCCATCGCGCATTCTGGCAGTCCGCTGGAATGGCGGCGCGGCCAGCGCGAAGCCGATGTGTTTTGTCGGCAAGGGAGTGACTTTCGATACCGGCGGTATCTCGATCAAGCCCGCAGCCGGCATGGAAGACATGAAATGGGACATGGGCGGCGCGGGCGCGGTGGCGGGCGCGATGCTGGCGCTGGTTACCCGCAAGGCAAAAGCGAATGTCGTGGGCGTGATGGGCCTGGTAGAGAATATGCCCGATGGCAAGGCGCAGCGTCCGGGCGATGTCGTCACCAGCATGTCCGGCCAGACGATCGAAGTGATCAACACTGATGCGGAAGGCCGCCTGGTATTGTGCGATGCGCTGCATTGGGCGCAGCAGGAGTTTTCCCCGCTCGCGATCGTCGATTTCGCCACGCTGACCGGCGCGATCATCATCTCGCTCGGCCATGAATATGCCGGCCTGTTTTCCAATGACGAGGATCTGGCGGCAAGGCTGGATACGGCGGGCAAGGCCACCGGGGATAAATTGTGGCGGATGCCGCTGGCTCCGGCCTATGACAAGCTGATCGACAGCCCGATTGCGGACATGAAGAATGTCGGTCCGCGCGGGGGCGGTTCGATTACCGCCGCACAGTTCCTCCAGCGTTTCATTGCCAAGGGCACGCCGTGGGCGCATTGCGACATTGCGGGTATGGCGTGGGCAGACAAGGCCGGTACCACTTGGGACAAGGGCGCGACCGGTTACGGTGTGCGGCTGATGGACCAATACATCCGCGACACTCTGGAAGCTTCGGCAGAAGGTTGAACGAAATCATGGCCCGCACGTCACACAAGGCTGAATTGCCCAGCAAGATTTGCCTGACTTGCGGGCTGCCGTTCAACTGGCGCAAGAAATGGGCGCGTGAGTGGGAAAATGTCCGCTATTGCTCTGACCGATGCCGCCGGTCGAAAAGCAGTACTGCCGTAAGCAGCGCGGCGAAGAAGAACCCGATTATCTTCACCCCGGATGTCGATGCGAGTTGATTTCTACCTGCTTGACGCTGCCCCCGCAGAGGCGGTTGTCCCGCTGCTTGCTCGTGCCGCGAAACAGGCGGGGGAGCGCGTTTTGGTGGTGTCGGATGATGCCGAACAGGTCGCCCGGATCGACAAGGCGCTGTGGGAGATGGCGCCCGAGGCGTTCCTTGCCCACGGTATCGCGGGGGAAGGGCACGAGGCGCGCCAGCCAGTGCTGGTTTCTGGTGAGATCGAACCGGTAAACAATGCGCAATTCGTGATTCTGGCGGACGGAAAATGGCGTGATGAAAGCAGCCGGTTCGCCCGCACATTCCTGCTGTTCGGCGAAGACCGGCGGCAGGAAGCGCGCGATTGCTGGACCATGATCGGCCAGAACGACGCGATGGAACGGCATTTCTGGAAACAGGAAGGCGGCAAATGGCGCGAGATGGGCTGATCACGTCAGGCTTGCGATAATACGCCCACGCGGCTAGAGGCGCGCGCAACACAGCCCCTCAATCCCATAGCTATCAGGAAACACCCATGGCGGTTACCCGCACCTTTTCGATCATCAAACCCGATGCCACCCGCCGCAACATCACCGGCGCGGTTACAAGGATGCTGGAAGAAGCCGGCCTGCGCGTGATCGCATCCAAGCGCATCCACATGACCCGCGCACAGGCCGAAGGTTTCTATGCCGTGCACAAGGACCGCCCTTTCTTCGGTGAACTGGTCGATTTCATGATCAGCGGCCCGGTTGTGGTCCAGGTTCTCGAAGGTGAAGACGCGATGCAGCGTAACCGCGACATCATGGGTGCGACCAACCCCAAGGACGCCGCCGCCGGCACGATCCGCGGCGAATTGGCCGAAAGCATCGAAGCCAACACCGTTCACGGTTCGGATTCGGATGAAAATGCAGCGATCGAAATCGCTTACTTCTTCAAGCCGGAAGAAATCGTCGGCTGATCGCTTCCGAGATTTGAAATTGATAACCCGCCGGAGCGATCCGGCGGGTTTTTATTTGCCGCAACAATTTAGCGCCCCCTGTGGTGGCATGCCCCGCTTGAGGCACGCCAGATCGGGCCCTTTGGTCTGGTCAATTCCTGCTTTTGAGGGTAATCAATCGCCAGGTCGCGCTACCCTTGGGGGGGATGATCGCTATGGCAAGCCAGGCAAATACGACTTTTTCCGAAAATTCCATTGGCCGCCCATCCGGCTTCACCGATTTTGTGGATCGGTGGATCTATGTGTTCATGGCGGGTTTGTTTATTGTCACCACGCTGGTCGGGTTCATTCCGGATTCCCTGGCAAAAATCGCCGCGGTGGAGGCCGGACAACGCGCGCCATTCCCACCGGTCCTGCATCTGCATGCGGTGCTGATGGGATCATGGCTGCTGTTGCTTCTGACACAAACCATCCTGATGGCCACCGGGCGTCCGGCCCGGCACAAGCGGTTGGGGATCACGGCAATGGTGCTGGCCCCCGCGATCGTGGTGACAGGCTTTGTGCTGGTGCCGACCATTTATGGCCAGATATGGAATGCAGCCCAGTCTGCGCCACCTGAGGCAAGCGCGCAAATGCAGGGTTTGCTGGCAATGATCGGCAATATTGCCTTGCTCCAGATCCGCGCGGGTTTGCTCTTCACCTTGTTTGTCATACTTGCCCTCAAGGCCCGTAAAACCGATTCCGGCACGCACAAGCGGTTGATCATTCTGGCAACCGTAATTCCCCTGCCAACGGCGATTGACCGGATCAGCTGGATTCCCCACAGTTTCCCCGATGCAGCCTATTCTGCCGACTTGTATGTCCTGGCGTGGATTGCGCCGATGTTTGTGTGGGACCGGTACCGGCTGGGACGGATTCACAAGGCCTATGTAATCTGGCTGAGCGTCTTTATCCCCTGCGCGATTGCCGTGAATCTGCTGTGGGGTTCAGATTGGTGGCAAGATTTCGTACCGGGGTTGATGGGATACGGATCCTGACCGGACAGGGCCGAGGCCCAATCCAGCGTCAGGTGCTGACTTCCATGAATTTGGGCGTTGATTGGTCTCGCTTGCCCTCGGTCGGCCCGGCAGTTCCCGGTTTTTTCGGCAGGCCGGCCGCGGCAACCGTGTAGGGCGAGATTCGGTGGCGTGTGCACAGGCCGCCCGAACCATCGCTGGTCAGTTCGGTTTCAAATTCCACGCCGAGTTCCGCATCGCGGGACCGTATCACGGTGCAAACCGCCAATTGCCCTTCGCCCAGATCCAGGACCAGCTCCGTCCCGATTTCGACACCAACGATGCCTTCCAGTCCGGCGCCGTTGCGCGACAGGTCACGCATGACGGCGTTGTAGTAATAATCCTCGTGGATCACCCCGATCCGGCGGAATACCGACCGGCGATCCGGCCGATAGGTGTCGGGTCCATCGGGAGTGATCTTGAATTCGCCGCTCTGGATGCGTTCCAGCACGGTTTCTTCGTTCAGCGGCCGCGAATAGATGAAACCCTGAACCAGTGTCGCGCCGTGGGATTTGACCACTTCGAGCTGATCGAAAGCCTCGACCCCTTCAACTGTGGTTTCCATGTTGAGCGCGTTGGAAAGGCCGACGATGGCAGCGATGATCTTGGCGCTGTTCTTGTCTTTCTGGGTGCAACTGTCGACGAAGCTCTTGTCGACCTTGATCTTGTCGAACGGTGCCGCGCGCAAATAGCTGAGCGAAGAATAGCCGGTACCGAAATCATCGAGAGCCAGCCGGACACCCAGACCCTTGAGCTGGGCGAACATTTTTTCGGTATCGTCATTATCACCGACAAAGATGCTCTCGGTCAGTTCCAGTTCCAGCCGGTCGGGCTCCAGACCCGAATTGGCCAGCGCATTTGCCACGACATTGGGCAGGCCGGGGTTGGCAAATTGTACGGCCGAAACATTCACCGCAACGCGCAGGCTCTTGGGCCATTTCGCGGCAGCGTCGCAGGCATTGCGCAGGGCCCATTCGCCCAGATTGTTGATCAGATCACTATCTTCGGCAACCGGAATGAACAGGCCCGGGCTGACAAATCCGCGTTCCGGGTGTTCCCAGCGCATCAGTGCCTCCAGACCCACGACATGGCCGTTCCTGATATCGACCACCGGCTGGTACTGCAGGTACAGCTGGTCCATCTCCAGAGCCTCTCGCAAATCATCGAGAATGCCCTGGCGTTCCTGCTCTTCATTTTTCAGGTCGGTGGCATAGAAACGGAACTGGCCGCGCCCTCCATTCTTGGCGGCGTATAGCGCCAGGTCGGCCGACCGGACCAGTTCCTCGCTCGTGGTACCGTCGAACGGGGCGACCGCAATCCCGACCGAGGCACCGATGATCGCCCGCTTGCCTTCATCCAGAGAATAGGGCTGCGACAGAATCTGGATGATTTTCTTGGCAAGCTGGCCAAGTTTACCCCGATCATCCTCATCAGCGATCATGATCTGGAATTCGTCACCGCCGAGCCGTCCGATCTTGGCCCGGTCACCGGTAATATTCTTCAGTCTTTCCGCAACTTCGATCAGCATGGCATCACCGGCCTGGTGGCCGAGGGTGTCGTTGACCCGTTTGAATTTGTCGAGATCCAACATCATCAGCGCGCAGGCGCGCCCCGATGCCTTGAATGCGGACAGAGTGCTTTCGATCTGGCGGTCCATCTGATGGCGGTTGGCCAGGCCGGTGAGCGAATCGAAATCCGCCATTTTGGAATCGACCAGCTTGCGTTCGTATTGGATGGTTACATCACTGGCGCTGCCACGATATCCGGCGAATTCCCCGGATGCATCGCGAACCGGATGGCCCGACAGGGACCACCAGACATGGCGGGATTCCCGGCCCTGATCGCCATGCGAAAACCTGACAATCTGATCGGTGATCTTGTGGCGCGCCTTCAGCTGGAATTTTAGCGTCCGGCCATTGCCTTCCTGGATGCCGCTCGAATCGATTTCGAACAGATCATCCAGCGGCTTGCCGATCAATTCCTTCGCATCCAGGCCAAGCGTTTCGGTGGCCTGGTCAGGCAGGTAGATCAATTTCCCTTCGGAATCCGTGGCCCAGATCCAGCCAATACCCGCGCGGTCATATTCATCCAGAACACGGGCGCGCAGATCCCCCGCAACAGGCGTGTGCGCGCCTGCCCGGTCGTGGGACGGCTCCTCTTTCCTGGCTGAGAGCCCCTGAAGGAAACTCTTCACTGCCATGGCCAGACCGAATGCATTGTGTTGCCTGTGTAACCCATGCGAGAAGATTACGGCCCTATGGTTAAGAACGGCTTAAGGACTTGGGGGCATTTGGCAGCATTTTTTGCCGCAAACTCCGGTAATCCAACGGTGAACGGTCAGAATTCTTCGGCCACATCCAGCAGCACTGTCAGCCGTTTCGGCGCGGCGGCGCGCCAGCTACGTTGCACCCAATATTCCACCTGATCCCAGTCCACACCGGCGCGGTTCAGGATTATGCCGATCCAGCCGCTGGCACCGTAATAGGCGGGGCGGAAGAAGGTTTCCGGGTCGCGTGCGACGAGGTCTGCCATCTCGTCCGTACCGCTGGTTTTGGCGAGCAGCGCGATATGCGGTTCGCCGTGGTGCTGGTTATTGAAATAGGCGAAATATTTGCCGCTCTTGCCGCCGGTGCGCCAGCCGGGCGCGCCGTGGCTCTCGCGCTCCTCCACTTCGGGCAGGGCCATCGCGATTTCCCGCACCCGGCCCAGCAAATATGCCGCATCATAGGGGGGGGGACGCGAAATCATTCAGCACGCGGGGGTAGAGCTGGTGTTCGGCCAGCCGCACCCGATCGGCCAGTGTTTGCGGCGTGTCGTCCGGCTGCACGGCGACCTCCACCTGCCCCAGAATTTCACCAGCATCCAGTTCGGTGCTGACCAGATGAACTGTCGCGCCAGCCTTGCTGTCGCCTGCCTCCAGCGCGCGCGCATAGGTGTCCAGACCGCGATATTTCGGCAGCAGGGAGGGGTGGATATTGAGCATTCGCCCGTGCCACCGCCCGACGAATTCATCCGACAGGATGCGCATATATCCGGCCAGCGCGATGATCTGCGCGCCTGCATCGACCGCGGCGGCCTCCATCGCGTCGTCATGCACGGCGCGGTCCATGCCTTTGTGTGACAGCGCGAAAGTGGGAATGCCCTCTGCTGCGGCCAGGGTCAGCCCGCCTGCCGCCGGATCATTGCTGGCGACCAGTACGATCTCGTATCCGGCCCCCGCCATTCTGCCGGCATAGATCAGCGCCGCCATATTGGTGCCGCTGCCCGATATGAAGATGGCGACGGGCGTGGTGTCAGCCAAGGTGGCTCGCTTCCCAATCGGCCCTGGCAGACCAGGTCCCGGCTGAACCGCGCACTGTGCAGCCCTTCTGCCCCTGCGTGATGGTGCCGACATGAACCACCGATTCGCCCGCCTGGGTAAGTTCGGCCGTCAGCGCCTCGACATGGTCCGGTTCAACCGCCAGCACCATGCCGACGCCGCAATTGAACGTGCGGGCCATTTCCTCCGGCTCGATATTGCCCTGTCCCTGAAGGAAGGCCATCAGCCGGGGCTGCTGCCAGGCGTCGGCATCGACCATCGCATGCGCCCCATCGGGCAATACGCGGGGGATATTTTCGAGCAGGCCGCCGCCGGTAATATGCGCACAGGCGGCGATCTTGCCGCTGCGGATGGCGGGCAACAGGCTTTTCACGTAGATTTTGGTTGGTTCAATCAGATAGTCGATCAGCAATCTGTCAGCATCGAACAAGGCAGGGCGGTTGAGTTTCCAGCCCTTGTCTTCCGCCAGCCGCCGGACGAGCGAATATCCGTTCGAATGGACCCCCGAACTGGCGAGGCCGAGCAGTACCTGCCCCGGGGCAACCTTGTCCCCGGTCAATTGCTGCCCGCGCTCCACCGCGCCGACGCAGAATCCTGCCAGATCATAGTCGCCCGGTGCATACATGCCGGGCATTTCAGCGGTTTCCCCGCCGATCAGCGCGCATCCGGCGATTTTGCACCCTTGCGCGATTCCGGCCACGACTCGCTCCGCAATCCCGGTTTCCAGTTTGCCGGTGGCGAAATAGTCCAGGAAAAACAGTGGTTCCGCACCCTGAACGATCAGATCGTTGACGCACATCGCGACCAGATCAATACCGACAGAATCGTGCCGGTCATAATCGATTGCCAGTTTCAACTTGGTGCCGACCCCGTCATTTGCCGCCACCAGCAGCGGATCGACATATCCCGCCGCGCGCGGATCGAAGAACCCGCCAAATCCGCCCAGTTCGGACGTTGCTCCGGGGCGTGCGGTGGCTTTTACCAGGGGGCCAATCGCCTTGACCAATGCATTGCCGGCGTCGATCGAGACGCCCGCCTTGGCATAGGTGTAGCGCTCTGGCGGCGAATTATTCGAACGGTTATCGTCAGGCATGCACACGCTTTACGCATTCGCGCTTGGATTTCCACGTGTGTTTGGGCAAAAGGCGGCAAGTTTTCCCCGATGACCCATTCGTCCCCCCTTCCAGCCGCCCTGCGGCACGGCAATTCCCGCCCGACCCTGATCACCGGGGTGATGGTGCTGGCCTTGCTGCTGCTGGCGATTCTCCTGGGCCGCGCATTGCTGGCGCAGGTGGAGGGGGACCGCGGTATCGCGGCTGTGGCCAGCAGCAGCGATATCGATGTGAGCGGGATCGAAGTGGATGTGCGCGGCAATAATGCGGAAGACGCGCAGAAAAAGGGCTGGGCCGAAGCGCAGCGGCTGGCGTGGAAGAAACTGGGCGGTCCGCAAGTGTCCGATTCGCAGCTGGATTCGATGGTTTCGGCCGTGGTAATCGAACGCGAACGGATCGGTCCGCGCCGCTACATTGCCACATTGGGCGTGATTTTCGACCGCGCGCGGGCCGGGCGGATGCTCGGTTCCGCCGGGCAGACAGCCCGTTCAGCGCCGATGCTGCTGGTGCCGGTGACGATGGAAGGCGGCACGGCGCGGGTTTATGAGATGGTCAATCCGTGGCAGCGGGCCTGGGCAGAATACCAGACGGGCGGCAGCCAGATCGATTATGTTCGGCCGTCTGGTGCGAACGGCGATTCGCTGTTGATCACCTATGGCCAGACCAGCCGCCGCAGCCGCACCTGGTGGCGCAATATCCTCGACCAATTCGATGCCGCCGACGTGCTGGTCCCGATTGCGCATCTGCAGCGGCAATGGCCCGGCGGCCCGGTAGAAGGCACGTTTACGGCGCGCTATGGCCCCGACAACACCTATCTTGGCAGTTTCAAACTGAGGGCTGAGGACGAGGCGGATCTGCCGCGCATGCTTGGCCAGGCAGTCCAACGGATGAACAAATTGTTCGAACAGGCGCTGGCGGAAGGCAAATTGCGGCCCGATCCGACGCTCAATCTGGGAACGCCCACAATTGATGCCGGCATTCAGCGGCTGATCGAAATTGGCCGCGCGGCAGAGGCGAATGAAAGGGCGCAGCGTGATGCCGCTGTTCCTGACGCGGCCAGTGAAGGGGAAATACCAACACCGGGCGCCAATGCGCCTGCTGCGGTTGTTTCCAGCTTTGTTGTCCAGTTCGCCAGCCCCGATGGCAGCTCGGTCGATGCGACGCTGGCGGCAGTGCGCGCCGCCCCCGGTGTGCGCGGCGCGGCGACGAGCAGCCTGGCAATTGGCGGGACTTCGGTGATGCGGGTCAGTTATGGCGGTTCGATCGAACAATTGGCGGCGGCATTGCGCGGCCGCGGCTTTACCGTGACGCAGGGTGCCAACGCGCTCGCCATCAGTCGCTAGGGCGCTCGCCATGACGGGTAAGATGTCGCAGATCGCCCTGCCTTTGGCGCAGCGGCGCGCAGCCGATCCGGACCGGATCGTGGTGGGCAATGCAAACCGCAATGTGATCGAAGCCTTGCGTAATCCGGCGGCGTGGCCGTTTCGTACCGCGATTCTCACGGCCCCGCCGCGATCGGGCAAAAGCCTGCTAGGCCGCTGGTTTGCAGCGCAGGGCCAGTTGAACAAGGGTGGGGGCGAAACCGTCGACGGTGCCGATCAGATCGACGAAACCGAATTGTTCCACCGCTGGAACCGCGCGCAGGAAGATGGCCGCCCGCTGCTGCTGATCAGCGATGCGCAGCCGTGGGACATCATGCTTCCGGATTTGCGATCCCGGCTCGGTGCGGCGTTGCATCTGGAGATTGCCGCGCCCGATGATGACATGGTCGCCGGCCTGATCGAAAGCCAGGCCGGGCAGCGCGCGCTTGTACTGGGCGATGGCGCGCTTACCTATCTGGTGCCGCGCGTGACCCGCAGTTTTGCCGGGATCGAACGGTTGGTGGCCACAATCGACCGCCTGAGCATGGAGCGTAAAGCGCCTGCCACCCTGTCGATCTGGCGCGATGCGCTGGAAGCCGTGCAGGGGGCGGAACAGCCCAGATTGCTGTAAGCCCAGCGTTTCTGAGAACTTGCGTTACAGCGCCTTTGGTGGGAAAATCGCGGCGTAAAAAGGATTCAATACCAATGTTTGACCGGTTAATCTCATATCTCGATTCGATCCGGGCGCGTGATCCCGCTCCGCGTTCGCGCTGGGAAGTGCTGCTGTATCCGGGTGTTTTGGCGCTTGGCCTGCACCGCGTGGCCCATTGGCTGTTCGGGGCGCAGCTGTATTTCCTCGCCCGGCTGGTCAATCATTTCAGCCGCATGATCACCGCCATCGATATCCATCCCGGCGCCACCATCGGTCGCAATTTCTTTATCGACCACGGCTTTACCGTGATCGGCGAGACGGCCGAAATCGGCGATAATGTAACAATTTACCAATGCGTTACCCTGGGCGGGACAAATCCGACCAATGGCAAGGGCGGCAAACGCCACCCGACGTTGGAAGATAATGTGATCATCGGTTCCGGCGCGCAGATCATCGGCCCCATCACTGTCGGCAAACGCGCCCGCGTTGGTGCCAATGCCGTGGTGCTGGATGATGTTCCCGAAGGCGCGACGATGGTCGGCCTGAAGGCGCGCAGCACGCTGGTTTCGGCGGAGGAATGGATCAAGGAATTCATCCCCTACGGAACGCCGTGCGATGAGCCCTGCGAGGAAATGATTGGCACCGGCAATCGACGGATCGAACAGTTGCAGCGCGAAATGGCAGAAATGCGTGCTGAGCTGGAAGCCCTCAAATCAGGCAAGTCAGGGATTGAACTTCCGGCCCAGCGCAGCGGCACCGATAGCTGATGGCGGGAAATACGCCGGGCTCTATCGTCCAGTTTCCCAATATCCAAAATCACGGGCGTAAGCCTTTACAGGTGGGATTCGAGCGGGCTGAATTGGGCCGGATCATGGATTTGTACGGCCGGATGGTCGCCGCCGGGGAATGGCGCGACTACGCGATGGATTTTGATCGCCACGCCGCCACCTTCGCCGCTTTTCGCCGCACTGCCGAACGCCCGCAGGCACGGGTGGAAAAGCGCCCGGCGCTCCGTTCAAAGCAGGGGATGTGGACGCTGTTCGGCGAACACGGTCAGGTGCTTAAGCGTGGGCACGATCTCGCCAACGTTCTTGCGCCGATGGAACGGCGGTTGGTGAAGGCGGTGGAGGATTAGGCGGCAAAAAACCGCTTCAGCGCCGTCGATACAAGAATGCCATGGTGATGATCGATGGCATAATCAGGCCCTTGAGATAGGAAAGCGGATGGCGACCGATTGTGAAGTCTGCCTCCACCATGCCGAAATGAGCCCAATAGTGGGTCACGATCAAGCTGCCGATGCTGAACCACATAGTCCAAAGCGCAAAGCGTTTCCCCAGAACCACAAGGGTGAGGCTAACAATGATTCCCACGCGCAGGGCTGCCTGCACGCAATTATAGAGCGCGTCGCTGGTCTGATCATGCCAACGCACGAAATCGGACAACATCGTGACGTGGTAAAAAATAAACAGGCTTGCCAGCGCAATGATGATCAAGCGCTGGACCAGATGTGGTGGGTTTTTGGGCAGGGCGGTAAGAGTGTTCATTGGCCGTGACTCCCGCGGCATCGTCTGATGATCGGAGAGCTACATTTAATGTATTGCTGTGTCAATACACTAAATGACGTGGTCAGTGGACGGTCCAAAAAAGGGCTCCACCGCATTGCTGCGAGGGAGCCCCTGTCTGCAATTGTTGCGATCAATTATCCCCGCGCGCTGGCAGGGCCGGTGCCGGTGACCTTCTGCATAGCCTTCAGGATCTCTGCGCTCTGTTCGGAGCCAGACTGCGGCGCTTTCAGATTGGTCATGCTGCTGATGTCGTCCCAGCGAGCGGCGAAGCCTTCGACCGTGCGGTCTTCTTCCTTAAGCCACACTGCGTCGTTCATCGTGACCCATGCGGAATGGAAACCGCCTGCGCCTGCGCCGACGATGGCATTGGTCGGCGAATCTTCGCTGACCAGGTACAGAGCTGCCGGAACCACATTGGTCGGGCTAAACAATTCGAAGGCTTGTTCCGGGAAGATGTCTTCCGTCATCCGTGTGCCAGCAACTGGCGAAAGCGAGTTACAGCGAATGTTGTATTTCGCGCCTTCGAGATAAAGCGTCTTGGTCAAACCGGCCAGGCCGAGCTTGGCCGCGCCGTAATTTGCCTGGCCGAAATTGCCGAACAATCCGGTCGAACTGGCGGTCATCAGGATGCGGCCATAGGCCTGTTCGCGGAACAGGTCCCAGCACGCCTTGGTGGCATAGGCGCTGCCGAGCAGGTGGACGCTTTATGGCGAACACGGCCAGGTGCTGAAACGCGGCCATGACATCGGCGGCGTCCTCGCCCCCGTCGAACGGCGGCTGGTGAAGGCGGTCTAGGCCGCCAGCTGCGATCCGGCGGCCGGCAACCTGCCGCGCAGGCTGGCCGGTAATTGTTCGATCACCACGCCCCTGATCGGGGTCCAGAAC
>JAGXGU010000162.1 GCA_024636575.1 Altererythrobacter sp. | reverse complement strand
GAAGGCCCCAAGGCGCGGTTCCCCGTAATGCTGTCCAACGGCAACATGGTTGCCAGCGGCGAAGGCGCGGAGGGGACCCATTGGGCCGAATGGCACGATCCGTGGCCCAAGCCGTCGTACCTGTTCGCGCTGGTCGCAGGTGATCTGGTGGCAAACTCGGACAGCTTCACCACGGTTTCAGGCCGCGAAGTGGCGCTCAATATCTATGTTCGCGATGGCGACCTGCCGCGCACCGACCATGCCATGTCCTCGCTCAAGGCATCGATGAAATGGGACGAGGAAGCGTTCGGCCGCGAATATGATCTCGACCTGTTCAACATCGTCGCGGTCAGCGATTTCAATATGGGGGCGATGGAGAACAAAGGCCTCAACATATTCAACACCAAATATGTGCTGGCCGATACCGAAACCGCGACCGACGGCGATTATGACGCGGTCGAAGGCGTCATCGGCCATGAATATTTCCACAATTGGTCAGGCAACCGGATCACCTGCCGCGACTGGTTCCAGCTGAGCCTCAAGGAAGGCTTCACCGTGCTGCGCGACCAATTGTTCAGCCAGGATATGTTGGGCGAGGCAGTCAAGCGGATCGAGGATGTGCGAATTCTCCGATCGGTCCAGTTCCCCGAGGATTCCGGCCCGTTGGCGCATCCGATCCGGCCTGACAGTTTCCAGGAAATCTCCAACTTCTACACCTCGACTATCTACAACAAGGGCGCCGAAGTGATCCGGATGATCCGGACCATGGCTGGCCCTGAATTGTTCCGGAAGGGTACCGACCTTTATTTTGACCGCCATGACGGACAGGCCGCGACCTGCGAGGATTTTGTGACCGCGATGGAGGACGGGACCGGTCTCGACCTGACCCGGTTTCGCCTGTGGTACAGCCAGGCGGGCACGCCGCGGATAGATGTGCGCCTGTCCCACGAAGGCAGCACCGCCACGCTGCATCTGAAGCAGGCCATTCCGGCCACGCCCGGCCAGCCGGACAAAAAGCCAATGCCGGTCCCGCTGCGCATTGCCCTGTTCGATCGGGACAGCGGCACGCTTGCGGGCGAACGGCTGGTGGTGCTGGACAAGGCCGAAGCCGAATTTTCCTTCGATGGTTTCGCAGGCCCGCCGATCCTGTCCATCAACCGCGGTTTTTCCGCGCCGGTCACCATCCACCGGCCTGTCAGCCGCGAGGAACTGGTGTTCCTCGCCGCGCATGATGACGATCCCTTTGCCCGTTACGAAGCGATGCAGGATCTGGTGGTCGGCCATCTTGCGCTTGCCGCAGGTGAGGGGCTGGATGATGCTTCCCGCAATGCCGCGCGGGGCGACATTGCTACTGCCCTGCGCGCTATCCTGACCGATCCGGCCATCGACGATTCGATGCGCGGCGAGCTGATGATGCTGCCCGGCCAGACCTATCTGGCAGAACAGCTGGCCATTTCCGATCCCGCCCGCATTCATGCAGAACGTGAAGGGTTGAAGGCATGGCTCGCCGCGCAGCTCGCCAGCGAACTGGCGGACCTGCATGCCAGGGCCAGCGCGGTGCCGGCATCGCTGGATGCCGCAGCGCGCGGTGCGCGCAAGGTGAAGACGCAGGCGCTGGTCTATCTGGCTGCAGGAGGCGGGGCGGCGGCATCGGACATGGCGGCAGCGCAATATGACGCAGCCGAAACCATGACCGATCGGCAGGGCGCATTGATGGTGCTTGCCGGACTGGAGACAGCGGCACGGACCGACAAATTGATCCACTTCTACCGCCGCCATCAAGGCAATGATCTGGTGATCGACAAATGGTTCGCGATCCAGGCATCCTCGCTCCACCCGCAGGCTCTGGCGCATGTCAAGGCGCTGGCCGATCACCCCGATTTCACCCTGCGCAATCCCAACCGGGTGCGTTCACTCTACATGGCCTTTGCCGGAAATCCGCAGGCTTTCCATGCCGCCAGCGGCGAGGGGTACCGGATGATTGCCGACCTGATCCTGGCGCTTGACCCGATCAATCCGCAGACGGCAGCACGCTTTGTCACCCCGCTGGGCCGCTGGCGGCGGCTGGAGCCGAGCCGCGCAGAATTGATGCTGGCCCAGCTGGAACGCCTGGCCGCAGAACCGGCCCTTTCGCGCGATACGTTTGAACAAGTGACGCGCAGCCTTGGCTGAAGGGGTTGAAGTCATCCGCGCCGCTGTTCTGGACGGCGTGCCGCACGGTTTCCTTGGCCGGCGCGGGGGTGTCTCAACCGGAGTGGTCGCTGGGCTGAATGCCGGATTGGGCGCGCAGGATGATGATGCCGCAGTGGCTGAAAACCGCCGCCTGGCCGTTTCGGCCGTTATGCCGGGATCACACCTGGTCACTCCCTATCAGGTGCATTCCCCCGATGCCGTGATTGTGCGGGAGGCGTGGGCCCTGGCGGATCGCCCACGCGCCGATGCACTGGTTACAGACCGGCCCGGTGTGCTGTTGGGAATTGTCACCGCCGATTGTGCACCGGTCCTGCTGGCGGACAAGGAGGCGGGCATTGTCGGCGCGGCCCATGCCGGATGGCGCGGCGCGCATGACGGAGTGATTGCATCGACAATTGCCGCGATGGAGGAATTGGGGGCAGAACCAGCCCGGATTTGTGCTGCGATCGGGCCATGTATCGCGCAGGTCAGTTATGAAGTGGACACAGGATTTCGCGATCACTTCGGACCGGACGCAGACAGATTTTTCTCCCCCGGCAGGCCCGGTCATTGCCAGTTCGACCTTGAAGCCTATGTCGCATCCCGGCTGGCCGAGAGCGGAATCGGCAGCATCGAGCGCCTCGGCCTCGACACCTATGCAGACGATACACGCTTTTTCTCCTACCGCAGGTCGTCGCATTTGGGGGAGGGGACCTATGGCCGCCAGATCAGCCTGATCGCAATACCGCAATAGCGGCGCGGTTTCAGCGCGCCTGTACCGCTACGGATTGCGTCCATTGCCGTGCCGCAGTTCGGCCCATGTTGTCATAAACCTAGCGGGACAGAAAATACTGCCGGTAGAGGATTGCGGAAAACCGAACAGGCAGTGCCAAAAAGGCGGTTGGCAGGGCGGGCAATCAAGGCTATCAGCGCGCCCAAACCGGCGTTGGGCAAAGATTTCTTCACATTCGCCCGACCGGCTGCAAAACGGGGCTACCACTCGATGTCGGGATCTCCCATTGTGGCTGGGCTGCTGCACGTTAGATGACTTAACAAGGCTGGATGAATGGCTGATACAACTGGCACCGCAAACCCGGAAAACGCAGGCGCCGCCATTGGTGTCGATGGCGAAGATGGTGTTCGCCGGCGTGACTTCATCAATATTGCAGCGGTGAGTTTTGCCGGTGTCGGCGCGGTTGCCGTGGTCTATCCGCTGGTCAGCCAGATGGCTCCGTCGGCGGATGTTCTTGCTGAAAGCAGCACCGAAATCGACGTCGGCATGATCGAGCCGGGCCAGGCAATCAAGGCCGTGTTCCGCAAGCAGCCTTTATTCGTGCGCCGGTTGACCGCGGCGGAAATCAGTGCGGCAAACGATGTTGCGCTGTCCGATCTGCGCGATCCGGCCACGCTGGGCGACCGGACCAAGGAAGGTCATGGCGACATGCTGGTGACGATGGGCGTGTGCACCCATCTCGGCTGCGTTCCGCTGGGCGCTGCCGAAGGCGAAAACAAGGGCGAATATGGCGGCTATTTCTGCCCGTGCCATGGTTCGCATTACGACACCGCAGCCAGAATCCGCAAAGGTCCCGCGCCGACCAATCTGGTCGTTCCGGATTATGAATTCACGTCCGATACAGTAATCCAGGTCGGTTGAAGGTAAGAGGCAAGATATGAGTTTTCCCTGGGCCCGCGAATATCAGCCGACTAACGGCTTGATGAAGTTTTTGGACGAAAGACTTCCCCTGCCGCGTTTGATTCATGGTGCGATCGGTGCAGGTTATCCGGTCCCGCGCAATCTGAGCTATATGTGGAACTTCGGCGTTCTGGCCGGTTTCTGCCTGGTGATGCAGATCATCACCGGCGTGGTACTGGCGATGCATTATGCGCCAAATGCGCTGGTCGCCTTTGCCACCACCGAACATATCATGCGCGATGTAAACTGGGGCTGGCTGATGCGCTATGCGCACGCCAATGGTGCCAGCTTCTTCTTCGTCGTGGTCTATCTCCATATCTTCCGCGGCTTCTTTTATTCATCCTATAAAGCCCCACGCGAGATGATCTGGCTGCCCGGGGTGGTTATTTTCCTGCTAATGATGGCAACCGCTTTCATGGGCTATGTGCTGCCGTGGGGCCAGATGAGCTTCTGGGGAGCGAAAGTGATTACCGGCCTGTTCGGCGCCATTCCGCTGGTGGGCGAGCCGATCCAGGTATGGCTGCTGGGCGGGTTTGCGCCGGATAATGCCGCACTCAACCGCTTCTTCAGCCTGCACTTCCTGCTGCCCTTCGTGATCGCCGGCGTGGTGATCCTGCATATCTGGGCGCTGCATATCCCTGGTTCATCCAACCCGACGGGCGTGGAAATCAAGACGGAAGCCGATACGCTTCCGTTCCATCCCTATTACACGGCGAAGGATGGCTTCGGGCTGGGCGTGTTCCTGCTGCTCTTCCTGGCCTTCGTGTTCTTCATGCCGAACGCGCTGGGCCATCCAGACAACTACATCGAGGCCAACCCCCTCTCCACGCCCGCACTGATCGTGCCCGAATGGTATTTTTATCCATTCTACGCCATCCTGCGCGCTTTCACGATCGACTTCTTTTTCATTCCGGCGAAACTGATGGGCGTGCTGGCGATGTTCGCAGCGATCCTGGTGTGGTTCTTCCTGCCGTGGCTGGACAAATCGCCTGTGCGCTCGGGCCATTACCGCCCGCTGTTCCGGATTTTCTTCTGGATCCTGATGGTCGACATGGCTGCACTGTTCTGGCTCGGCGGCACGCACGCTGAAGAGCCGTACATCATGTTCAGCCAGCTCACGACCGCATATTACTTCCTCCATTTCCTGGTGATCCTCCCGATTGTTTCCTCGATCGAGAAGCCCAAGCCATTGCCCTATTCGATTACCGAATCGGTCCTGGGGTCCGACAAGGATGCATCCCCGGCAATTCCCGCAGCCGCGAATTGAACGCGCTGGCAATCGGTAAAATTAGTAGAAAGCGACTGACATGATCCGCCTCTTCGGAATTCTCACAGGTCTATTCTTCGCCGTGGCGGTGTTGTGGTCGTTTGGTAACGGCGCCTTCGTTGCCGCGACCGAGGGAATGGGCGAGGAAACTGCAGAAAAGGTTTTTTACGAACATCCCGAAAAGCTGGAACTGCCCAGCGACGGTATTTTCGGCACATTCGACGTGGCCCAGCTTCAGCGCGGCTATCAGGTGTACAAGGAAGTTTGTGCAGCCTGTCACTCGCTGAAATTCGTCGCCATTCGCGATCTCGCGCAGCTTGGCTATGACGAAGGTCAGATCAAGGCGGAAGCGGCCAGTTTCCAGGTGCCCGGCATCGATCCCAACACCGGAGAAGCCACGACACGTCCTGGCCTGCCGACCGATTATTTCCCGTCGCCTTACGCAAACACTGTGATGGCGGCCGCTGCGAACAACAATGCGATCCCGCCCGATCTGTCGCTTATCACCAAGGCCCGTGATGACGGCACGGCATATGTGCACTCCTTGCTTACCGGCTATTCCAGCCCGCCAGCTGAATTGACGCAGCAGTTCCCGAATTTCAGCACCCCGCCGGGCCTGAATTTCAACCGCTATTTCCCGAACCTCAACATCGCAATGGCACCGCCGCTCGCCGCTGATGGACAGGTTACCTATGCTCCCGGCAATCCCGACCCGACGATCGACCAGATGGCGACCGACGTTGCGGCGTTCCTGACGTGGACAGCGGAACCGACGCTGGTGAAGCGCCGGCAGGCCGGCTTTGCGGTGCTGGGCTTCGTCCTGTTTGCCACGATCCTGGCCTACTTTGCGAAGCAGCAGGTCTGGGCCGCAGTGAAACCGAAAAAGGCGGCCAAGGCCAAGGATTGAGCCTGCGCTGGTTTGATTTCAAAGCGTTTGTGAACTTCGGCCCCTTGCATCATACCGATGCGAGGGGCCATTATATTCGGGGAATGATTTCATGGATTCCGACGCGCTGAAAGCCCTGATTCGGACCGTTCCCGATTTTCCCGAACCCGGCATTCAATTTCGTGATATCACTACCCTGATCGGGCATGGTCCGGGGCTTTCTGCCACAATCGACATTCTTGCCCGGCGCGCGCAAGCGGCTGGTGCGCAGGCTATTGCCGGGATGGAAGCGCGCGGCTTTATTTTCGGTGCCGCAGTCGCGGTAAAATTGGGCCTTGGCTTTGTGCCGGTTCGCAAGCCAGGTAAATTGCCGATCAAGACCATCGGCATCGATTATGCGCTGGAATATGGCACGGACCGACTGGAGGTTGACCCGGGTGCCATTGCCAATGGCCAGAACGTGGTGATCGTGGATGATCTGATCGCTACCGGCGGAACGGCGCTGGCCGCTGCCGAATTGCTGCGAATGGCCGGTGCGCGGGTCGATCATGCGCTGTTTGTAATCGACCTGCCCGATCTGGGCGGCGCGGACAGATTGCGGCTTGCGCGCCTCTCCGTCGAGGCGATCATGCAGTTTTCTGGCACGTAAGCCGGGACATTTCGGCCATCTGGCGCATTGCTTTACAGGGTCCTTGTCTTGGCCGCCGGGTGCTGCATAAGGGGTTAGATGGAAGAACAGGCAATTGTGATCGCCCTGGTGGGCGTATTGGGTATTGGCGCCCAATGGATTGCGTGGCGCACGGGTTGGCCGGCAATTGTGCTGATGCTGGCGGCCGGATTTCTGGCCGGACCGGTATTTGGTGTATTCGATCCCGAACATGCCTTTGGCGATCTGCTCGAACCGATGGTCGCCATCGGGGTGGCCCTGATCCTGTTCGAAGGCGGCCTAAGTCTCGATCTGCGCGAATTGCGGCATGCCGGGGATGGAGTGGTGCGCCTGGCCACCCTGGGCGTCTTGCTTGGCTGGGCATTTGGTTCCTTCGCCGGTTTCTGGATTGCCGGTCTGAATTGGCCGGTCGCCGTGCTGTTTGGCGGCATTCTGGTGGTTACCGGACCGACAGTGGTCATTCCGCTGCTGCGCCAATCGTCTATCCAGACGCGGCCGGCATCGATTCTCAAATGGGAAGCCATCGTCAATGATCCCACTGGCGCGCTGTGCGCCGTGATTGCCTATGAATATTTTCGCAAATTGAACGAATTCCCGGACGCAACCATTTTCGAAGTTGTTCCGCCCTTGATCATCGCAGCTATCGTGGCGGGACTGATCGGTTACGCAGCTGCGGCCGTGATTGCCTGGGCTTTCCCGCGCGGGGTTGTTCCGGAATATTTGAAGGTGCCGGTGCTGCTGAGCACGGTCATCGCCGTATTTGTGGCATCCAACCAGATCGAGCATGAGGCGGGTCTGGTTGCAGTCACGGTAATGGGCATTGCCCTGGCCAATATGAATGTGTCCAGTTTGCGCAGTATTCATCCGTTCAAGCAGAACATCGCCGTCATTCTGGTGTCGGGCATTTTCGTATTGCTGGCATCCTCGCTCAAGGTGCAGGATCTGGCCTATTTCAACTGGCGCTTCGGCGCGTTTCTGCTGGCGCTGCTATTCCTCGTGCGCCCAGCCACAATCCTGATCAGCCTGGCGTTCAGTTCCGTCCCCTGGAACGAACGTCTGTTCCTGGCATGGATCGCCCCGCGCGGGATTGTGCTGGTGGCCATTTCCGGCCTGTTCGCGTTGCGGCTCGCCGAACTCGGCTATGCCGACGGAAATGTTCTGATCGGCCTCAGTTTTGCAGTCGTGGTGGTCACTATCGTCGCCCATGGTTTCACAATCGATCTTGTTGCGCGCTGGCTGAAGGTAAAGGGGGTCACGCGCCCCGGCCTGCTGATTGTCGGCAGTACTCCATGGACCATCGCCCTGGCAGAGCAATTGCATAAATTGAAGACCCCGGTGATGGTTGTCGATTCCAGTTGGCAGCGGCTTTCGCCAGCCCGGCAAAAGGGATTGCCCATCTATCACGGCGAAATCCTGAACGAGGCGACCGAGCACAATCTTGATCTGGCACCGTTTCAGGTTCTGGTCGCGGCGACCGATAACGAGGCCTATAATGCGCTCGTATGCAATGAATTCGCGTATGAGATCGGGCGCGATTCCGTGTATCAGCTGGGCGCATCCACCGGTCAGGACGATCACCGCGAATTGCCCGATTCCCTGCGCGGGCGGGCCCTGTTCCAATCCGGGTTCGGGGTGGAGGATGTGAACCAGCGCCAGGCAGACGGCTGGATCTTCCGCCAGACGAAATTGTCGGATGAATTCAAGTTTGCAGACGCAAAGGCAAAGCTGCCCGAATCGACCCATATGCTGCTGCTGATTCGTGAAACCGGCACCATGCGGTTTTTCACCCACGCATCGCGGCCCGAACCGCGTGCCGGGGACACGATCATTTCCTTTTCACCACCGCAAAAATTCACCACCGAACAAGCGGTTGCCAAGAACGCGGAGAAACGCGGGCCCAAGGCCCAACCAGCATGATCATGATCAAAACCAGACCCAAATCCATCACCTCTGCCTTTATCGCAGTTTCATTTCTGGCCCTAAGCGCCTGTGGGCGTGACCAGCCAACACCGGAAGAAACGCCCGAACCGGCAGCCAGTCCCACAAAACCGGTGTCGATTTTCCGGCCCGAAGCCGAAGTCGTGCCCGTCGAAGCGCCGCTTGCCCAACTGGATGCCGCCGTATCATTCGGCCAAGGCGGCAAGGAACTGGATGATGCTGCCAAGGCGCAATTGGCGGCCATCATCACGTCCCCCCAGATGAAGGCAGGGGGCACAGTTACGTTACGCGGGCACACGGATTCCTCCGGCTATGACGAAGCCAATCTGCGCGTCTCCCGGCAAAGGGCGCAGGTGGTCGAGACATATCTGATCGAAAACGGGGTCGACCCAGACCGGATCAAGGTTATCGCGCTTGGTGAAATGCGACCAGTCGCGCCAAATGCAAAGCTGGATGGCACGCCGGACGAAGAAGGCCGCGCGGCCAATCGCCGGGTCGATGTGACCATTGCGGTTCCAGGGGTGCCGGTTGCTGCTCCTGCGCCGACTGGCGCTGAACCGCAGCCTACGCCAGGTTCGGCCACGCTGGTCGAAGTGATTACCGCATCGGATTAATTCGGTTTGCCTGCCAATCGGCGGGCATGTTTCAATAATGCTGTCAGGTCCGAATTGGTCGATGAGCCATCGGGGCCAGTCAATTCGCCGAGAAACGGGAACCTGGAATTGCTTGCCCCACGCGAAGCATGAAGCGGGTGGTTGACGAATCCGCACAGATAGTGCCAAGCGCGCCGGACTGCTTGCGTGGCGCCGAGTCACCGCGTAATAGCACTGCGAGCGGGCGGGTATAGCTTAGTGGTAAAGCCCTAGCCTTCCAAG
>JAGXGU010000161.1 GCA_024636575.1 Altererythrobacter sp. | reverse complement strand
GGCGAAATGGGGGACAGCCATGTCGGCCTCCAGGCCCGTCTGATGTCGCAGAGCCTGCGCAAACTGACCGGCTCGATCTCTCGTTCGAAGACGATGGTGATCTTCATCAACCAGCTACGCATGAAAATCGGCGTGATGTACGGCAACCCCGAAACCACCACCGGCGGTAATGCGCTTAAATTCTATGCTTCCGTCCGGCTCGATATTCGCCGTACCGGCCAGATCAAGAATGGCGATGAAATTGTCGGCAACGCGACCCGTGTCAAAGTGGTCAAGAACAAGGTTGCACCACCATTCAAGCAGGTCGAATTCGACATCATGTATGGCGAAGGCGTATCCAAGCTGGGCGAGATTCTCGACCTCGGGGTAAAGGCCGGAATCGTCGAGAAATCTGGATCATGGTTCAGCTACGACAGCATCCGGATTGGCCAGGGCCGTGAGAATTCCAAGCAATATCTCAAAGACAATCCCGAAGTTTGCGACAAGTTGGAAGCTGCCATCCGCAGCCGCACCGACAAGGTTGCCGAGGAGATGATGACCGGTCCCGTGTCTGGGCCAGACGCGGACGCCTGATCATTATCTCCTCAAGCGGGTGCAGGAATGGCACCCGGGAAAACGGAAGACCGGTGCGGGTATCCCCTTGGGTCCGCGCCGGTTTTTCTTTGTGTAGCCGTAACCTCTGTATTATCCGTCTGGACATTACATCCCAAGACAAGATGACACATGTTGCGGCAGCCAACGCAGCGGTAAAGCTAAAAAACCAAGAGCGAATACGATCTGCCGGTGCCGAGATTTTTCAGATATATCTACGAAAGTATATTTTTATTAATATTGATGGACACAGGATTGCTTGCCTGGCGTCCGGGTCGCAGAGGAAGGTAAATGCAGCTGAGTGATTGGCAAGGGGCTGTCGGGATCAAATGGGCAGATGAGTGGCGCCGAACGGATCGCAGCTTTACCGGACTGACGGAGCGCTTGCTCGCCCGCGCCCGGGCTGAACCCATTTCCCATGCGCTGGATATAGGATGCGGTGCTGGTGAATTGTCGCTGGCATTGGCCCGCAGTCATCCCCTCGCAAAAATGCTTGGAGTGGATATCGGCGAAGCATTGATCGCGGCCGCCAAATCTCGCGGAAGCAACCTTGCCAACGCCCGGTTTGAAGTTGCCGACGCCGCCGTCTGGAGATCGGACGAATTCACACCGGACTTGCTGTTGTCCCGGCACGGTGTGATGTTTTTCCCTGAGCCTGTGGCCGCTTTCGTCAATCTAAGACGCTGTGCGGCATCATCGGCACGATTGATTTTTTCATGCTTCCGGTCAGTTGAAGAAAATCCATGGGCGTTGGGCCTGACCAATTTGTTGCCCGTTGGCGCATCACCGCCGCCTCAATCGATGGTTCCGGGGCCGTTTGCCTTTGCAGACCGGGATGCCGTTACGGCAATGCTTGATGCTGCTGGCTGGACGGAAATCGAATTCGAAGCGGTTGATTTTGCATATATTGCCGGTGCGGGCGAGGATCCTGTCGCGGACGCAAAATCATTTTTCCGGACCATTGGTCCTGCGGCCCGTGCCGCAGCAGACATGAATCCATCGGATCGGGCCGAATTCACCCGCCGTCTCGACACATTCGTGTCAAGTCACCGCGATGGAGATCTGGTGGTCATGTTGGCTGGCGCATGGATTGTTTCTGCGCGGGCGCCGACCAGAGATTGAACTTTCTTTGGTGTTTGGCAGGCGTTCCGGGTGGCTGATCGGACCGCCCACTGACAGCAAATGGCTTAATGCGCTTGTCGCCAACGCCGCGATTGCTTAATTGCCCCCGATGCAATCGACAAATGACATTCGCCGTTCGTTCCTGGATTACTTTATCGCGCAGGATCACGCCGCCGTGCCCAGTGCGCCGCTGGTGCCATATAACGACCCCACATTGATGTTCGTCAATGCGGGGATGGTTCCGTTCAAGAACGTGTTCACCGGTCTTGAGGCGGCACCGGCGCCGCGCGCCACCAGCTCGCAGAAATGCGTTCGCGCGGGCGGCAAGCACAATGATCTCGACAATGTCGGGTACACCGCGCGGCACCACACATTTTTTGAAATGCTCGGCAATTTCTCTTTCGGCGATTATTTCAAGGAAGAGGCGATCACCCATGCCTGGACCCTGCTGACCAGGGAATGGGGCCTGCCTGCGGAAAAATTGACCGCGACCGTCTATCACACCGATGATGAGGCGTTCGAACTCTGGCGCAAGATTGCAGGGCTGCCGGAAGATCGCATTATCCGCATCGCAACGTCGGACAATTTCTGGTCGATGGGCGACACGGGCCCCTGCGGTCCCTGCAGTGAGATATTTTACGACCACGGCGATCACATTCCCGGCGGCCCTCCCGGTTCGCCTGATGAGGACGGGGACCGGTTCATCGAAATCTGGAACCTGGTGTTCATGCAGTTCCAGCAGGATGCCAGCGGTGAGCGGACCGCCTTGCCCAAACCGTCGATTGACACCGGGATGGGGCTCGAGCGCGTCGCCGCTGTTTTGCAGGGTGTGCATGACAATTACGATACCGATACTTTCAAGGCGCTGATTGCGGCGTCCGAAAGCCTGACCGGGATTGCTGCCGAAGGTGAAAACCGGGCCAGCCACCGGGTGATTGCCGATCATTTGCGTTCAACCAGCTTTCTGCTGGCGGACGGCGTCCTGCCTTCGAACGAAGGGCGCGGCTATGTGCTGCGCCGGATCATGCGCCGCGCCATGCGCCACGCGCATCTGCTGGGGTCGAACGATCCGCTGATGCACCGCCTGGTGCCGGCCTTGGTGGCAGAAATGGGCCAGGCCTATCCTGAACTGCAACGCGGCCAGGATTTGATTGAGGAAGTGCTCGAACGGGAGGAAACCCGGTTCCGGCAAACACTCGACAAGGGCCTCCGTCTGCTCGACGAGGAAACCGGGGCAATGTCCGCAGGCGACCAGCTCGGCGGGGAAACAGCTTTCAAGCTCTATGACACATTCGGTTTTCCATATGACCTGACCGAAGATGCGCTGCGGGCGCGCAATATCGGGGTTGACCGCGCCGGTTTCGATGCCGCGATGGACCGCCAGAAGGCTGCTGCGCGCGCCGCCTGGAAGGGTTCCGGCGATGCCGCCTCCGGCGAGGTCTGGTTCGATATTGCCGAACGCGAGGGGGCCAGCGAATTTACCGGTTATTCCTCCACCAGCGGCGAAGGCCGGGTCGTGGCACTATTGAAAGATGGTGCTGAAGTCGAAGCCGCCAATGCGGGTGACAAGGTCGTCGTTCTGACCAACCAGACCCCATTCTATGGTGAAAGCGGCGGGCAGGCCGGCGATGTCGGCACCATTTCCACGCCTGCGGGCCTGAAAATGGATGTGTTCGACACGTCCAAGCCGCTTGGAAGGCTGCATGCCCATCAGGCCGCGGTACAGGCGGGCAAGATCGCGGTGGGCGATACCGTGCATCTGGAGGTTGATGTCGGTCGGCGCGACCGTATCCGGGCGAATCATTCTGCCACCCATTTGCTTCATGCTGCCTTGCGCAACCGCCTTGGCGGGCATGTAACGCAAAAGGGATCGCTGGTTGCGGAAGACCGGCTGCGGTTCGACTTTTCGCATCCCAAGCCGCTCACCGAAGATGACATTGCGGCAATCGAGCGCGAAGTGAATGAAGAGATTCGCAGCAATGAAACCGTATCGACCCGGCTGATGAGCCCGGATGATGCGATAGAAGCAGGGGCAATGGCCCTGTTCGGCGAAAAATACGGCGAGGAAGTGCGCGTGCTGTCCATGGGCCGCGCGGACAAAGGCGGGCGTAATTACTCGGTCGAATTATGCGGCGGCACCCATGTGAAGGCGACGGGAGACATCGGGCTACTGCGGATTATCTCCGAAGGCGCGGTATCTTCCGGTGTGCGCCGGATCGAGGCTCTGACCGGAGAAGCCGCGCGCCAATGGCTGGTAGGCCGGGAAGATATGCTGAAATCGATTGCGAGTGCCATGAGGACTGCGCCAGATGAGGTTGCAGCGCGTGTGACCGCGCTGTTGGACGAGCGCAAACTGCTGGAGCGTGAACTGGCCGAAACCAGGAAACAGCTCGCCCTTGGCGGCGGCACTGCTGCGGGTCCAGAAGATGAAAAAATCGGCGGCGTAGCCTTCTCGGGTCAGGTAATCGAAGGTCTTGATGCCAAGGAATTGCGCCCGCTACTCGACCAGACAAAGGCCCGAATGGGCTCCGGCATTGCCGCTGCGGTTGCGATCAACGATGGCAGGGCAGCCTTTGCCGTTGCCGTAACCGATGATCTGACGGACCGGTTCGATGCGGTTGCTTTGGTTCGGCTCGGGGTGGAAGTCCTGGGCGGCAAAGGCGGTGGCGGCAGGCCGGATATGGCACAAGGCGGCGGACCTGACGCGTCAAATGCCAATGCGGCGATCGATACAGTGCGTGCTGTGATAGCAGGCTGAAATCGGACCTAGCTGGCCGCGCCCACATTGCTGGTCCGCAATTTCGGTTTGGAATCCAGCTTGGCGTCTGCCTGGATCTTGATCCGGAATTCGTCCCGCTTTTCGTGGATCGAAGCGATCACCGGCCCCATCGCGACACCCAGATCGACGAGTACGGCTTCGGATAATTGCAGCGAGCTTTCGAGCGTTTCGGGCACCGCATGGCTGGCCCCGCTGCGATACAGTTCGGCCGCGTGAACTGTATCGCGGGCGCGGGCGATGATTGGCAGGTCAGGATATGCCTTGCGCAATTTGGTCGTCAGCCGTTGGGCCAATACCGGTTCGTCCATGGTCAGGATCACGGCCAATGCGTTCTCAACGCCAAGATTTTGCAAAGCGTCGCCTCTGGCTGCATCGCCGAAGGCAGCGCGATAGCCCAATCGTTTGGCCGATTTTATGAGATCGGCGTCTGAATCGAGCGCCACATAGGGTTTCCCGTGCACGGTCAGCATTTGCGCGACCAGGCGCCCCACTCGGCCCGCACCGACGATAATGACCCGGGGTGTCGCGCGGTCTTCCGCCGGTAATTCCGGCGCAGGCTCCACTCGCCGGGCAACCATCCGGCCAACCCGGGCCAGAACCGGCGTAATCGTCAGGCCGATCGCAGTTACGATTTGCCAGAATTGTGCAGTTCCGGGCTGGATCAGCAGTGCCGAACTGGCGGCGGCGATGACGATCAATGTGGTTTCCGATGGGCTGGCCATCAGGATACCGGTTTCGGTGGCGGTGCTGCGCCGTGCACCCATCATACGCAGGAGCAATCCGGTGACCACGGCCTTGAACGTCAGCACTAATACAACCGCGAGAGCGATGGGGCCGAGATTGTCCCAGATGGTCGTGACATCGATGCTCATGCCTACCGTGATCAGGAAAATACCCAATGCCAGGCCCTTGAATGGCTCCATGATCGATTCGACTTCGCCGTGATATTCGGTCTCTGCGATCAGCAATCCTGCCAGCAATGCGCCGACTATTGGCGACAGCCCTACCGCCGCTGTGGCCAGGCTTGACCCGATCACCACCAGCAGGCTGGCGGCAAGGAATAGCTCCGGACTTTTCGTGCGGGCAGCCTGGGCAAACAAGCGGGGCAGGGCGACCCGGCCCAGAACAAGCAACCCCGCGACGACAAGGCCGCCCAGCCAAAGCGTATCGAGCAAGCCTTCCCAACCGTCGCTTTGAGCATAGGGCGCCATCGCGCCCAGCATGAAGATGATCGGCACAATCGCGATGTCTTCGAACAACAGCATCGATAATGCGGCGCGCCCGACCGGGCTGGTGGTGCCTGCAATCGGCAGCACGATCGCGGTTGAAGACAGCGCCAGCGCGAGGCCGAGGCCCAATGCGCCGGTCCAATATTGTCCCATCATCGACAGGAATATCGCCAGCATTCCGCCAATAATGACCAGTTCGAGCGCGCCCAGGCCGAACACCAGCTTGCGCATGGTCCACAGACGCTTGAACGATAATTCCAACCCGATGGTGAACAATAGCAAGATGATCCCGAACTCCGCAAAGGGCTCAAGCGCCTCGGGATCGGTGATGGTTATGTGTTCCAGCAGCGGGTAATTATATACCAGCTTGCCCAGGCCGAACGGGCCAACCAGAATACCAATCAGGATAAACCCGATAACCGGGGTGATCCGGAAACGGGTAAAAACAGGAATTACGATGCCCGCAGCGCCAAGGATCACCAGCGCATCGGACAACATCGGAGAGGAGATATCGCCAGCCATATTGGTCTTCTATGGCAGGCTAGGCATTCTTGTCACGTCACTTGATCCCGAGGTCGGCATTCCGGTGATTAGCCGCCGCCTGGACTGTGCGGGCCCTTGGGCGCGGAAACCGAAGTTTCCTGGTCCTGCCCGATCCGGTATTGTTCTGGATTGGTCGCTGCCCGTTTGTCCCATGCAATGCGGTAGAGATCGAAGCGCCGGTCCGCCAGGTTCTGCACCGTACCTTCTGCGCGTGCCCAGCTGAGGTCTGCCAGATTGACATCACTGATCGTCAGCGTTTCGACATTCTCGCTCGCTTCCGCTGCGATACCATCGCGGGCGAAGGGGAAATCGCAAGGGGTCAGGATGCAGCTTTGGGCATATTGGATGTCCATATTGGCCACATTGGGCAAATTGCCGACATTACCGCTCATTACCACGAAGCATTGGTTTTCGATCGCCCGCGCCTGTGCGCAATATCGCACGCGCATATATCCCTGCCGGCTGTCGGTGCAGAAAGGAACGAAGATGATCCGCGCACCTTCGTCAACAAGACGGCGGGCGAGTTCGGGAAATTCGCTGTCGTAACAGATCAGCACTCCGATCGGGCCGCAATCGGTGGGGATCGCGTCGATCGAATCGCCGCCCTTGATGTTCCACCAATAGGCTTCGTTCGGGGTCGGGTGGATTTTTTCCTGCGAATAGATCGATCCATCGCGCAGGCAGACATAGGCTACGTTGTGAATGTCGCCGTCTTCCAGCCGTGTCGGGTGCGAACCGCCGATGATGTTGATGTTGTATTTCAGCGCCATATCCGACAGCGTCTGGCGGATTTTCGGGGTGTATTTGGACAGCGTATCAATCGCCTCGAGCGGGGTCAGTTCCCTTTCCTCGAAAGATAGCAGCATGAGCGTGAACAATTCGGGAAAGACGATGAAGTCCGCCTCGTAATCTGCTGCAACATCAACGAAATATTCAATATGCCGGATGAATTCGGCAAAGTCCTTGACCGAGCGTGCCTGCAATTGACAGGTGGCGATGCGAACACTTTCGACCCCGCGGGGCAGGCGGTGCTTCTGCGGCTTGTCATGATCGACATAGGGGTTGCGCCACATCATGTGGACCGCGAAGGCTTTCGACTTCTTGTCTTCGGGCAGGTAGTTTGGAAGGATTCCAATCGGTTCGAATCCGTTGGCCAGCTGGAAACGCAGTACCGGATCGTGGATCTTGTTCTCGATCACCTGCGCGAGGTAATCCTGCGGCCCGTCAACCTTGCGCCAGTAACGTTTGAGGTTCGGCATCCGGCCGCCAAAGACGATGCCGGTCAATTCGAGCCGTTCCGCCAGCGCCCGCCGTTCTTCATACAGCCGCCGGCCGATGCGTGTTCCGCGTGATTTGGGATCGACGCACATTTCATAGCCGTACAGCCATTCGCCCGTTGGCAGGTGGCGTGAACCAAACCCGTTGCCGGTTATCTCGTCCCAGCTATGCGGTTTCAGCGCGGTATTCGCGCCAAGCCGCATGGAAGCACAATAGCCGACCAGCACGCCGTCCATCTTGGCGACAAAACAGCCTTCGGGAAAATGGTTGATCTGGCCGCGAATTTCACCGTGGGTATAAGCGGGAAGATCCAAATAAGCCCGCCTGACCAGATCTGCGATTGCACGTACATCGGCGGGCCGGGCCTGGCGCACTTCAAGGCGTGCCTTGCCGCGCCGTTCATTGTCTTCGGGGCTCTCGGTGGCCGCAGACGCTGGTTTGGACCGATTGGCCATTGGTTACGCTTTCTGGTTACGCTTTCAAAAAAATAGGCCGCGCCGACCCGAATTGGAATCGGCGCGGCCATCCATTTTCATTCGAGGCAATCAAGCCCAGTTCTGCATTTCTGCTTCGAGGTTGTTTACGATCGCTTCGAAGAATTGTTCCGTGGTCAGCCAGCTCTGGTTGGGGCCGATCAGCAGGGCCAGATCCTTGGTCATGTGCCCCTTTTCGACCGTTTCGATACAGATCCGCTCGATGGTTTCGGCAAAACGGACCACGTCCGGAGTATTGTCGAACTTGCCGCGATACATCAGTCCCCGCGTCCAGGCGAAAATGGATGCGATCGGATTGGTCGAGGTTGCCTTGCCCTGTTCATGCTGGCGGTAATGGCGGGTCACAGTGCCGTGCGCCGCTTCCGCTTCGACGGTCTTGCCGTCGGGCGACATCAGGACCGAAGTCATCAGACCGAGCGAGCCGAAGCCCTGTGCAACCGTGTCAGACTGAACGTCGCCATCGTAATTCTTGCAGGCCCAGACGAACTTGCCGCTCCATTTGAGCGCCGATGCCACCATGTCGTCGATCAGACGGTGTTCGTAGGAGATGCCGGCTTCGGCAAACTTGTCCTTGAATTCGGCTTCGAAAACCTCCTCGAACAGGTCCTTGAACCGGCCATCATAGGCTTTCAGGATCGTGTTCTTGGTCGACAGGTAAACCGGCCATTTCCGGTCCAATCCGTAATTCATCGAAGCGCGCGCAAAATCGCGAATCGAATCGTCGAGATTGTACATCGCCATGGCAATGCCGGGGCTTTCGAATTCGAACACGTCGAGATCGATATTCTTGCCGTCAGCGCCCTCGAACACCAGGCGGAGCTTGCCCGCGCCGGGGATCAGCGTGTCGGTGGCGCGGTACTGGTCACCGAATGCATGGCGGCCGACCACGATCGGGTCTGTCCAGCCGGGCACCAGCCGCGGAACGTTGTCGATCACGATCGGCTCGCGGAAAATTGTGCCGCCCAGAATGTTGCGGATCGTGCCATTGGGCGAACGCCACATTTTCTTGAGGCCGAATTCTTCGACGCGGGCCTCGTCCGGGGTGATCGTGGCGCATTTTACGCCGACGCCGTACTGCTTGATCGCGTTGGCGGAATCGACCGTGATCTGGTCATCCGTCTCGTCGCGCTTTTCAATCGAGAGATCGTAATATTTGAGGTCGATATCCAGATAGGGCAGGATCAACCGTTCACGGATCCACTGCCAGATAATTCTGGTCATTTCATCGCCGTCGAGCTCGACGACCGGGTTTGCTACCTTGATCTTCGCCATGGTGTTCCTGTGCCTGTTGTTTTGAAAGTTGAGCGGGCTTTAGCACTTGGATGCCTTGGCGCAAGGTGGTGTAGGCCGAGTTTCCTGAAAGCGGTTGATCTTGGTATCGGCGACCAAAGGTCAGCCGATTTCGGTGCGGATAGCGCGATGCCAAGCCTGCGGATGCGTATATTCGGTGATCGATGCTTCAGAAAAAGCCGTGAATGGTGGGCGTAGAGAGAGTTGAACTCCCGGCCCCTGCGATGTCAACACAGTGCTCTACCACTGAGCTATACGCCCACGCTATTCACAAGCTGCCATAACAGCAGGCGCGCCCTCTAGCGTCTGGCTTGAACCGGCGCAAGTGGGTGTTTTCGTTTACAGCCAGGTCGTTCTACAGGCTGGCCTGGGCCTGATCATCGAAAATTCGTTCCACTTCCAGCACCAGATCGCGCAAGTGGAACGGCTTGGACAGTACCTTGGCCTGCGGTTGTTCCCGGCTGGCCCTCAACGTGACTGCGGCGAAGCCGGTGATAAACATCACCTTGGTACGCGGGCTTACCTCGTTACAATGCTGCGCCAGTTCAATCCCGTCCATTTCGGGCATGACGATGTCCGACAGCAGCAGATCGAAGTGCTCGTTTTGGAGGAAGGGCAGGGCGGCGGTGCCGCGATCGACCGCGACAACTTCGTAGCCGGCATTTTCAAGCGCGCGCGCCAGGTATCCGCGCATCGCCTCTTCATCTTCCGCCAGGAGGATTCGCAAGGATTTGTGTGTGTTCATGGCCATTCCTTAGCGCAGGACGATTAAGAAATCTTTCGCTCTGTTTGACATGCCCAGCTTTGACACAGCGCGGCTTGGCGCTAATCATATTTTCATGGACGAAATGCAGCGCGATTTGGAAATCAAAGGGGGATCGCCGGTCCAGCGCGGCGGAATTATCCCGGGTACGATCCTGCCCGCTTTTTCGCTGCGGATGCATGCCGATTGCCCCATTCCGGTGGTGATTGCCGCGCCCCACGGAGGCCGGGCCTATCCAGCCGCGCTGCTGGAAACCATGCGCGACCCGGCATATTCGGTGATCCGGCTTGAAGACCGTTACGTTGACCAGATCGCCACAGAAATTGCCCGTCAAACCGGCGCGGGATTGCTGGTCGCCCATGCGCCGCGTGCCATGATCGATTTGAACCGCGCCAGCGATGATGTGGATTGGGAGATGATTCGCGGCGGCTGCCCGGCGGAAGAACGCCGCACCATGACCAATCGCCGATCCCGCACCGGGCTGGGCCTGGTACCTCGCCGTTTGCCGCGCCTCGGTGAAATCTGGAACCAACAGATCAGCCGCGACGAATTGGCGGCGCGTATTGGCGGGATACACCGGCCCTATCATCAGGCGCTGGCGAAGGCCCTGGAAGCAGTGCGTGACCGCTGGGGCGCCGCATTGCTGATCGACCTGCATTCGATGCCGCCGCTGACGGCGAAGCACGAAGGTGATCGGCCTGCTGAAATCGTGATCGGTGACCGGTTCGGCGCATCGAGCGATGGCCTGTTGATTGCCAGCGCGTTCGCCTATCTTGCGCGGCAAGAACGCGCAACCGCCCATAATCGCCCCTATGCAGGCGGTTATGTGCTGGATCGGCACGCTGCGCCGGCGCGGGGAATCCATGCAATCCAGGTCGAAGTGTGCCGATCGACCTATCTTGACCGGCGCATGGAAGAACCAAGTGCACGAATGGCGGCGGTGGTGCGATTGATAGCCGGATTGGTGCAGGAATTGGGCGGGGCTACGGCCGGATTGGGCCGCGCGGGCGCCATGCCGATAGCTGCCGAATAGCCCCGATCAATTGCCTCAAAAAAACCACCCCGTGCTTATCGCACGAGGTGGCCAAGGTTCAGGGAGGTGTGCACCTGGTGCACCGGTTCTGGCGGGCTATGAGGGTAGCGCCGCCGAACAAGCTCAAGATAGGACGGGATCAGACCCAGTCAAGTCTGCTCTGGCTTTATTCTGATCCCGACTATCGTTTATTTCGATCAACTTGCATCGACACTGGCGGTTTGGGCGTCACCCGAAACCTGCGGCCCTTTGCCTTGTTCAAGCTGGCGCGAGAAAATATTCCGCATCAGGTCGAGCGAGAAAATCTGGGCGTGGATCAGCGCCATCATCCCGTTCTGGTTCCAGGTGCGCAAAATATCGCCGCGCAGTTCCTGCAGCTTTTCCTGATTGATCATCTGGAATCCGCGATAAACGAAGGGTTGGTCGGGATTCTCGTTTCGTGAAATGGAGATTTCGCCATCCATCAACAAGTCATGCTTCTTCAATTCGTCGATGAAGGATTTGGTGCGCGTACCGGCCTGTTCGAACCGTTCACAGAATTGCAGGACGTCGTTCGTCGCCTGCGAGGGTTTGCCCTCTTCGTCAAATAATGGATTGCCCTCGTCGAATTCACCGATTGATTCGGCAGTTGGATCGAAGCAAAGCGATAGCTCTTCGGTATCTGGCGTCAGCTTTGCGAGCATGTAGGGGTAGCGGCGAATATAAGCCGGGATGTAAATCGGATCGTCGATCTTGCCCTGGTCATTTACAAAGGTGTTCACCCCTTCGTTCAAACCCATCAACGCCAGCGGCAGAGGGTTGTCACCCGACGAATATACAATCGGGAAATCGCGCTGCGCCTGAACGAATTCGTCCACCGTCAACGGGATGGCATGTTGGCCAATCAGCCATTTCGCCGCATCGAGCGACTTGATCTTCCAATTCGCATGGTCGCGGCTGTTGAGGGGCATCAAGTCGTTGTAAAACAGGGGCAGGGAGGGTTGCGGCGCGCTGGCCATGAAATTTCTCCAATATTTGAAAAACACTATTGTTACAAAGGCAGCCGCACCGTGTTGCCGGCTGCTGAAATCGCGTGAAGCGCGCGCTTTAAGGGCTGGTGGCCCCATAGGCAAGGCCGGACGAATTCCAGGCGGATCTATGCACCATAAGGTTCGTTTGCAGTGGCACCGCCAACCTCCGGCACCAGCTTGCCCGGGTTGAGCAAGTTTGCCGGGTCCAGCGCCCGTTTGACGCTCCGCATGAGGGAGAGCGCGACTGGATCGCCCAGTCGGCCCAGTTCATCTCGTTTCATCTGACCGATCCCGTGTTCGGCGCTGATCGATCCGCCGAACTGCGTGACCCGGTCGTGGACGAACATGCTGATGGCCTTGCCTGCACCTTCCTCCCATTCGCCCGCTGCAGCGCGATCTGGGGCCAGGACATGGAAATGTACGTTGCCATCGCCCAGGTGACCGAAGGCCAGAGCCCTGGTGCCAGGGAATTTCGCCTCCACCGCCGGTACGGTTTCCTCCACGAAGGCAGCCATAGCCGCGACCGGAACGGAAATGTCATGTTGCATCGCGGGCCCGATCGCGCGTTCGGCTGCAGAAATCGAATCGCGCAATAGCCACATGGCATCTGACTGTGCTTCGTTGGCAGCCAGCGCAGCGTCAGCGATCAATCCGCTTTGCAGCGCGGTTTCCAGTATTCCTTCGGAAATGTTCCGCATCGCATCTTCCGACCCGGCCGGCGCAACCCATTCGATCAGGACATTCCATTCATGGCTATCTGCCAAGGGCGAACGGGCGCCTGGCAAATGATCCAGCACTGCAGACAGGCAATGCCGCGGGATAACCTCGAACCCTTCCAGCATTTCCGATGATGCCGATTCGCAATGCAGCAATAATTTGCGCGCGCTGGTGATCGAATCAATGCCGACCCAGGCAACCACTCTGCCGCCTGTAGCGGGCAATAGCCGCAAGGTCGCACCGGTCACAATCCCCAGCGTACCTTCCGATCCGATCAACATCTGCTTGAGATCGAATCCGCGATTGTCCTTTTTAAGCGGAACCAGCGAATCGAACACGCAACCATCAGCCATGACCGCTTCCAGCCCGAGAACCTGCGAACGCATTGTTCCGTGTCGCAGCACCTGGGTACCCCCTGCATTGGTGGAAATCAGCCCGCCAATCGTCGCAGAACCCTTGCCGCCCAATGTCAGGGGAAAGCGAAGATCGCTGGCAGCCGCCGCTTCGTGCAATGTCTGCAGGATTACGCCCGCCTGACAGATCACCTTCTGCCCTTCTGCATCCCATTCGATGATCTTGTTCATCCGCCGCAGCGACAGGATGATCGCATTTCCGCTGGCGTCGGGTGTCGCCCCGCCGGACATACCGCTGTTTCCGCCCTGGGGCACAATAGCGACATTATATTCGCCGCATAATTTCACCAGGGCGGACACTTGCGAAGTGTCTGCCGGGGATGCCAGCGCGAGCGCCGCCCCGCGATACCTGCCGCGCCAGTCGGTCAGCCACGGGGTCATCAGCTCGGGATCTGTGGTAAAGCCGCGCGGCCCAAGCAGTTGTTCGGCAGCGTTACAAAAACGGTCATGGTCAGTCATTGCGGCACTTATGCCACAAATCGGGTGTGCATCACCAGCGCTTGCGGATAATCGCCGGAAGATTAAGCAGCCATTCAACCGTTGATGCTAGAGAAGGCACGCAACCAATCGCGGTAGACCGTAAAGCTGCGCCCCGATCTGGTCGCTTGAGGAGTTTTTCACGACCTGACATGTCCAGCCTGTCTGCCTTTCTCGCGCCATTTGCGTTGCTTTTGCTCAACCCCGCAGCGGTAACCGATGTAGAGTCGAGCGGCCGGCTGACAGTGAAAGACACAAGCAGCGAACAATCCCGCGGTCAGGCATTGCCCGGCTGGATGATGTTGGATGCCATGCAGCAGGTTGCGGTCAATCAACAAATCCGGATCGAACGCCGGGTCACCATCCGGATTTCTCCTGCGGTGCCTACGCAATCGCGGAATTTGATGGCGGATTTGGTGCGTGGATCGCAGCCGACAAATTTTGTCGAGCGCAAATTCGGCAAATGTGTAGCAATCAGTTCGATTGCAGGGGTTCAGCCGGCGCAGGACAATCGCCTGATGCTGTATCTGCGGGATCAGCGGATCATCAGCGCCAATCTTGAAAAGGCGTGCAGCGCGCGCGATTTCTATTCCGGATTCTATGTCGAACAGAACGCCGATGGCATGCTGTGTGTTGACCGCGACAAGCTGCATTCACGTACGGGCGCAAACTGTGAAGTGGCGCGGATGCGCCAGTTGGTGGCACAATAGCCGCAGGGCTGACCTCAAATCCTTGACTTTTCCCACTTCACCGCGCAAAGGCGCGGCGATGTTATAGCGGGCGCAGAAAGTCCGCACCCACGGGGCATCACGCCCCCAAATACCGGACAATCTGACTCATATGACTTTTGCCGATCTCGGCCTTTCCGACAAATTGCTGCAAGCGGTGGAAACCGCCGGCTACACCGAGCCTACGCCTATTCAGGCGGAAGCCATTCCCGCGATCCTGATGATGAAGGATCTGATCGGCATCGCCCAGACGGGCACTGGCAAGACTGCCAGCTTCGTGCTGCCGATGATCGACGTCCTCGACAATGGCCGCCGCCGTGCGCGGATGCCGCGTTCGCTGATCCTCGAGCCAACCCGCGAATTGGCGGCGCAGGTGGCGGAGAATTTCGAAAAATACGGTGCAAACCACGATTTGAAAATGGCGCTGCTGATTGGCGGTGTTCAGATGGGTGACCAGCTCAGGGCGCTCGACGAAGGCGTGGACGTGCTGATTGCTACTCCGGGCCGGTTGATGGACCTGTTCGAACGCGGCAAGATCATGCTCAACGGCTGCGAATTGCTGGTGATCGATGAAGCGGACCGGATGCTCGACATGGGCTTCATTCCCGATATCGAATTCATCTGTTCCAAATTGCCGGCGACCCGCCAAACCATGCTGTTTTCGGCAACCATGCCGCCCGTGATCAAGAAGCTGGCGGATAAATTTCTCACCAATCCCAAGCAGATCGCAGTCAGCCGCGCGGCCAGCACCAGCGAAAATATCGCACAGTTCAAAGTGCTGATGACACCGCGCAAGAAGAAAGAGGCACTGCGCTGGTTCCTGCGGAACGATAATGTGACCACCGCGATCGTGTTTTCCAACAAGAAGACCACCGTTCGCGATCTGGCCAAGACCCTGAAGAAGGATGGCTTCAAGGTGGGCGAAATCCATGGCGACATGGATCAGTCATCACGCATTGCCGAACTCGAGCTGTTCAAATCTGGCCAGATCAACATCCTGGCCGCATCCGACGTCGCCGCACGCGGGCTCGACATCAAGGGCGTCAGCCATGTGTTCAATTTCGACACTCCGTGGCACCCCGATGATTACGTCCACCGTATTGGCCGCACCGGGCGCGCCGGGGCGAAGGGGCGCGCGTTCACCTTCGTGACCTCTGAAGACGCCGAAGCGATCGCCAATGTCGAAAAGCTGACCGGTCTGGCAATCCCGGTCTATGCACCGGCGAAGCCTGCGCCGAGCGTTGAAGCTGAGGCAAGCCCGGCGGAAAGCAGGCCTGAGAAGGCCAGGGAACACCGCGATGAGCAGGCCCCGCGCGAGAAACAGCCACGGGGCGAAGAAAAGAAACCGCGCGGTCGCCGCAAAGCTGCTGCTGAAGACCGCGCTGTGGAGCATTCCGAACCGGCGCAAGCTGCACCTGTCCGTGCACCAAGGCAAGTTTCCGACAAGGTGCCCGAACGGCGCAAATCCAGGCATTCCGACAGTGGCCCGCCGACTGAGCCGGGTGAATGGAATGGCCCGATTCCGGGCTTCCTGGATGTTTCGGCCACCTGAACCCGGTGCCGATAGGGATTGGGTTCAATCCGCCAGCGTAACGAAACTGTCGATCAGACGCTTGCTGGTGCCGCTTTCGAAGTCGATTTCCAGCTTGTTGCCTTCCTGGCCGGTGACTTTGCCGTAACCGAATTTATCATGAAACACGCGCGCGCCGATGGCGATGTCGCTGCGGGGCCGGGCGGCGAAGCTGGCGGCGCTGCGGGTGCTTTCCTTCACACGGGTCTGCCTGGTTTCATAGCCGCTGGTCAGGGCGCGCTGCCAGCCTGGGCCGCGCTGGCTCGACCGTTCAGGGCGGCTGGTGCTGAGATGGGCAAAGGGATCATCGCTTTCGCTCCAATTCGCCTGCCACAGGGACGCACCGCCCGTCATGGTGGTTTCGCGGGTAACGTGATCTTCCGGCAATTCATCGACAAAACGCGACGGGATCGCACTGGTCCACTGTCCGTAGATTCGCCGGTTCGCGGCGTAGAGAATTGTGCAGCGTTTGCGCGCCCGGGTAATCGCGACATAGGCCAGCCGCCGTTCTTCCTCCAGACTGGCGAGGCCGCCTTCGTCCAGCGAACGCTGTGACGGAAATACGCCTTCTTCCCAGCCGGGGAGGAAGACATTGTCAAATTCCAGTCCCTTGGCGCCGTGCATCGTCATGATGGTCAGTTTTTCGCCATCGGTTGACCGATCATTATCCATCACCAGGCTAACATGTTCGAGGAAATCGCCCAGCGTTTCATAGTCTTCCATCGCGCGGGCAAGTTCTGACAGGTTTTCCAGCCGACCGGCGCTGTCTGCCGATTTTTCCGCCTGAAGCATGGCGGTGTAACCGCATTCATCCATCACGGTGCGCAACAATTGGGCTGGCGTGGTCTGTTCTGCCAATTCCTGCCAGCGCAGGAAATCGCGCATCAAGGCGGCGATTGTGCCTGCCGCGCGCTTGGGCAATTCGTCGCTGTCGGCCAGTTGCAGGGATGCGGCAGCCAGAGGCATTCCGGTGGCGCGGGCGTGCTGGAACATCCTTTCCAGCGTCTTGGCCCCCAGCCCGCGCTTGGGCTGATTATAAATGCGTTCGAATGCCAAATCGTCGCGCGGCTGGGCAATGACCCGCAAATAAGCCAGCGCATCGCGGATTTCAGCGCGTTCATAAAAACGGAAACCGCCGATAATCCGGTAATTCAGCCCGATCTGGATGAACCGGTCTTCAAATTCGCGGGTCTGATATTGCGCCCGCACCAGAATTGCGACCTGATCGAGCGACGCGCCTTCGCGTTCGAGCCGTTCCACTTCTTCGCCCACACGCCGCGCTTCTTCAGGGGCATCCCACACGCCGATGATCCGGACCTGATCACCGCCCTCGAATTCAGTCCATAAAGTCTTGCCGATGCGCTCGCTATTGGCGTTGATCAGGCCAGAAGCTGCGCCGAGGATATGCGGGGTCGACCGGTAATTCTGTTCCAGCTTGATTACCTTCGCACCGGGAAAATCCTTCTCGAACCGCAGGATATTGGCCACTTCCGCGCCGCGCCAGCTATAGATCGACTGGTCATCATCACCGACCACGCAGATGTTCTTGCGTGCCTGCGCCAGCAAACGCAGCCACAGATACTGAACCTGGTTGGTGTCCTGATATTCGTCCACCAGAATATATTTGAAGCGTTGCTGATACAACTTCAGCACTTCCGGGTTCCGCCGCAGGATATTGAGCATATGCAGCAACAAATCGCCGAAATCGCAGGCATTCAGCGCTTTCAGCCGGTCCTGATAGAGTGTGTAGAATTCCTGTCCCCGGCCATTGGCATAGGCTTCGTTCTCAACTGCATCGAGATCACCGGGATTCAGCCCGCGGTTCTTCCACCGGTCGATCAGTCCGGCCAGTTGGCGGGGCGGCCAGCGCTTTTCATCCAGATCCTGATCGCGGATCAATTGTTTGAGCAGGCGCAACTGGTCGTCCGTGTCGATGATCGTGTAATTGCTTTGCAGGCCGACCAGTTCGGCATGGCGGCGCAGCAT
>JAGXGU010000160.1 GCA_024636575.1 Altererythrobacter sp. | reverse complement strand
GCGCGCTCCCCGTCGGTACGATCATTACCGCTGATTCGATCAGCTTCCAGCAATGGCCGGAAGAAATGGTCCAGGACGCTTACTTCCTGGATGGCGAATCCGACATCACCCAATTGCTCGGCACCGTGGTTCGCTATCAGATCTCTGCCGGCGAGCCGGTCACCCAGGGTTCGCTGGTGGCCCCTGGAGATCGCGGCTTCCTAGCGGCCGCACTCGGGCCAGGGATGCGGGCTGTGACTGTCCCCGTCTCCGCGAAAACCGGTGTTGCAGGGTTCGTGTTCCCGGGCGACCGGGTCGACATCGTGCTTACGCAATCAGTCAAGGGCGAGGGCAGCGATCTGAAGGCGGCGGAAACTTTCCTGCGCAATCTGCGCGTTCTGGCAACCGACCAGTCGACGACCCAGGAAGCGGAAGAAGGCAAGACGGTCGTGAAGGAATTCCGCACGGTTACTGTGGAAGTTACCCCGAAAATGGCCGAAAAGATCGCCGTTGCACAGACCATCGGAACGCTCAGCCTGTCGCTTCGCTCAATTGCGGATAATCAGGCCGAACTCGACCGGGCGATTGCTGCGGGGGACATCAAGGTTCCTGACAACGCCACCCCGGAAGAAGAAGAAAAGCTGCTGGCACAGGCCATGTCACGTCCAAACGACAAGGGCTCCACCTTTGTCACGGGCAGCGACGTATCGCGGTTCCAGCGCCGGACGATGCCCGCCACAGATTCTCCCAAGCCAAGCGGTTCGCCAGCTTATGAAACGTCAGGCGAACCGACAGCGCCGAAGGGTCCGATAGTCCGGGTTACACGCGGCAAGACCACGGTCGAAGTTCCAGTGGGAAGGAACTGAGATGAGCCACGCAATCACAACTTTCGCCCGCCACATGACTGGCGCGAATTCGAGGGGCAAATCCATGAAACGCCGTCTGACAGCTACACTGCTGCTTTCCGCCATTGCCGTCGCGCCGCTTGCCGGTGGGACCAGCGGTGTCGGGGCAGGGATCGCAAACGCCCAGTCCATCCGCAGCCCGGCACAGAGCATCGTCCTGTCGATCGGCCGCGGCGAACTGATCAATGTTCCCGGTTCGATGGCCGATGTCTTCGTTGCCAATGACCAGATTGCCGATGTGCAGGTGAAATCGCGCAGCCAGCTTTATGTGTTTGGCAAGGCCGGCGGTGAAACCACCGTCTATGCCAGCAACGCAGCCGGCGATATCGTCTGGTCCGCCAACGTGCGTGTCGGTTCGAACCTGGATAGCGTCGATCAGATGTTGAACATGGCTATGCCCGAAGCAAGGATTTCGGTTTCCACCATGGGCACCAACACTGTCCTGCTTACCGGCATTGTCGCAGCACCGGAAGATGCGGCCGAAGCTGAACGGCTGGTCCAGGCTTTCGTCGGCGAAGACAGCAATGTCATCAGCCGCCTGAAGATGGCCACCCCGTTGCAGGTCAATCTGCAGGTCCGGTTTGCCGAAGTCAGCCGGTCACTGGTTCGCACCATCGGCATGAACCTCGTTTCGGCTGACAGCACCAGCGGCTTCCAGTTCGGCGTTGGGCAAGGTCGCGGGGCAATTTCACAGTTCACTCCGGGTGGCCCGCTCGCCACCGGGCTAACCGAGGGTGCGGATGGAACGTCAGTCGTTACCTCCGTTACGCCCGGTTCGACAATTGCCGGATTCGGCCGGTTCCTGGGCCTTGACCTTGGCGCCGCGCTCGATCTGGCAGAAACCGAAGGCCTGGTGACGACCTTGTCACAGCCCAATCTGACCGCACTTTCCGGCGAAACGGCTGATTTCCTCGCTGGCGGTGAATTTCCGATCCCCAGCAGCGGCGGCCTCGGCACCACCACGATCGAATATCGCAAATTCGGGGTCAGCCTGGCCTATACGCCTACGGTTCTGGCCAATGGTCGGATTTCGATCCGGGTCCGCCCGGAAGTATCCGAACTGTCCACCCAGGGTGCGGTGACCGTCAATGGTTTCACCATCCCTGCGCTGACTGTCCGGCGCGCAGAAACGACGGTGGAGCTCGGTTCCGGCCAGAGCTTCATGATCGCCGGATTGATGAGCAACAACGCCCAGAACTCGATCGAAAAGACGCCGGGCCTCGGCGACACGCCGATCCTGGGCAATCTGTTCCGCTCGCGTTCGTTCCGCCGCGGCGAAACCGAACTGGTCATTATCGTCACGCCCTATCTGGTCAAGCCCGTGGATGCGAGCGAGATCAAATTGCCGACCGATGGTTTCCGTGCGGCAACCGAACTGCAAAGCCTGATCGGCTACCGGGAAAATGACGGGGTCAGCGGGGCTTCGCGCCCGATGCCAACGGTCAGGGACGGTAACGCTCCGCCGCCATCGGTGTCGCAGTATGATCCTGCCGCTACGGTGCCAGGTTCGCAGACTGAAGAGCGCACTGCGGATGCCAAGAACTCCAAACGCAACAAGGAACGCACTGCCGACGCATCTGCCGTTCCCGGCTTCAGCCTCAAGTGAGAAAGGTGAACACAATGCCTATTGCATCACATCGCAAACTAGCTGGCGTTCTCGCCCTCTCGCTCGGGGTTACCCTTAGCGCCTGTGGCGGAATGCCCACCAATCGCGGGCTTGAAAGCATGCGCCAACCAGTTGTGGAACGGACCAATTACACATTCGATGTCCAGGCCGGGGCAGGTGGTCTGTCGATACCCGAACAACAGCGGCTGGCCGCTTGGTTTCAATCGATGGACCTGCGCTACGGCGACCGGATATCAATCGATGATCCGATGATGAGCAGCGTAACCCGCGATGCAGTCAGCAAGCTGGCCGGGCGTCACGGTATTCTGGTCGAGGAAGGTGCGCCGGTCACGGCGGGCTATATCGAGCCGGGCGCTGCGCGTGTGGTCATCACACGCTCCACCGCTTCGGTGCCGGGTTGTCCTGATTGGGAAGAAAAATCCGATATGAATTACAACAACGCTACGCATGCTGGATATGGCTGCGCCATCAACGGCAATCTTGCCGCGATGGTTGCCAATCCGGAAGACCTGATCACAGGTCAGAAGGGCACCGGCGAAACGGTCGTCACCACGTCGACCAAAGCCATCGCCAGCTATCGCGGCCAGGCACCAACCGGTCAGGGCGGGCTCAAAGAGTCCGCTACAGGCGAATAAAGGGAAACATCATGAACGCTCCATGGAAACCTGGCTCGGCCGGCAACCGCGATCCCTTCGCCGCCTTCATCTGCGACGAGGCCGCTCTGGACGTATTGCGTCCGGTAGTGATCGAACTCGGCTGGCAGTCTGAAAAATGCGCCAAGGGCGGTCTTCGAAATGCGATTCAATCGCTTTCGGTGGCGGCCAGCCCGAACATCCTGATGGTCGATTTGTCCGAAAGCGGCGATCCGCTGAACGATATCAACGCCCTGGCGGAGGTTTGCGAACCAGGCACGGTCGTGATCGCCGTTGGTCAGGTAAATGACGTGCGGCTGTACCGGGATTTGCTCGGCAGCGGCATCCACGATTATCTGCTGAAACCGCTGTCCGCCGGGCAGCTGCGGGAATCCCTTACCCAGGCGCAGGCGGTTTTCTCCTCGCCCAAGGCAAACGATCCCAATGCGGCCAAGCGTCACATTTCGACCGCTGTTGTCGGGACCCGCGGCGGTGTTGGTTCCTCCACGCTGGCAACCTCGCTCGCATGGCTGTTCAGCACCGACCACAAGATGCCAACGGCCTTGCTCGATCTCGACGTTCACTTCGGAACCGGCGCGCTGGCGCTGGATCTGGAACCGGGCCGCGGCCTGACCGATGCGATCGACAATCCCAGCCGGATCGACGGCCTGTTCATCGAACGCGCCATGATCCGGGCGAACGATAATCTGGCGATCCTGTCGGCAGAAGCACCGATCAATTCGCCATTGATGACCGATGGTTCGGCATTCGTGCAACTGGAGGAAGAATTCCGCCAGGCGTTCGAGATGACCATGATCGATCTACCGCGCAATATGCTGATCAACTTCCCGCATTTGCTGGCAGATGTGAACGTGATCGTGCTGGCAACCGAAATGACGCTGGCTTCGGCCCGCGATACCATCCGGATCCTGTCCTGGCTGAAATCCAACGCTGCCCACGCACATCCCGTGATCGTGGCCAACAAGGTCCAGTCCGGAATCATGGAAATCAGCAAGGCCGATTTCGAGGCATCGATCGAACGCAAGATCGATTTCTCCATCCCCTATGACGCGAAAGCGGCAGCCAACGCAGCCAAGCTGGGCCAGACCTTTGTGGATGCCAATCGCTCGAACAAATCGAGCAGCGTCATCCGTCAGGTGGGCGATTATATCCTCGGTTCCAGCGACGAACTGGCCGAGGACGACAAGCCCGAGAAAAAGAGCCTGTTAGGCAATTTCGATCTCAAGTCCTTGCTGGCGAAGAAGCAGAAGAAAGCATCGGTTTCTGCCGAGTAATCCGATGTCGGGGTTGCCCGACCGTAATGGCCGGGCAGCTACCCCGTCAATTTTTAGTGATGAGTAGGAAAGGCTGGACATAACCATGAGCATTTTACAGCTCCTGCTGGTTGTCTGCGGAATGATGACCTTGATGGCTATCGGATACGTATTGGTGGCCGGCCCGTCTGTTGGCAAAGCCAGCAAGCGCAGGCTCGATGCCGTGCGCTATCGCCATTCTGAAAGCACCAACACCAAAGTTGAATCGCAGCTCAAGAAAGCGATCGCAGCTCGCAAACCCAAGGCTTTCAAAGTCGCAGGCTCCGGCTCTCGCGCGGAAGCGCTCGCCTCCCGGCTCGACCGATCTGGCAAAACATGGACGGTTTCGCAATATCTCTATAGCTCGCTCGGCCTGGGCATGGCCATTGCGGTACTGATATTTCTCAAATCCGGCGCAGCTTTGCTGGGCTTGGGCCTGGGTTTCGTAGTCGGCGCGGGCCTGCCGCACATGGTGGTCAATTTCCACATCAAGAGACGAACCAACCAGTTCAATGCCAAATTCCCGGATGCAATCGACTTGCTCGTTCGCGGGCTGCGTTCGGGCCTACCGGTCACCGAAACCCTGGGCGTTGTCGCACAGGAAGTGCCCGGCCCCGTGGGCTCGGAATTCAAAGGCGTTGTCGAACGCATCAGGATTGGCCGTACGATGGAGGAATCCCTCCAGGAAACCGGCGACCGTCTGGGGATCCCCGAATTCAATTTCTTCGTCGTTACCCTGGCCATCCAGCGCGAGACCGGGGGCAATCTGGCTGAAACACTGTCCAACCTAGGCGATGTCTTGCGCAAACGTGCGCAAATGAAGCTTAAAATCCGGGCAATGAGCTCGGAATCCAAGGCCTCTGCCTACATCGTAGGTTGCCTGCCCTTCATGGTGTTCACCATGATCTGGTGGATCAACCCGACGTACATCGGGACGTTTTTCACTGACGAACGCCTGATGGTCATCGGTATGGGCGGCGCAGTCTGGATGTCACTCGGCGCATTCATCATGTCCAAGATGGTCAGCTTCGAGATCTGAGCGAGGAACAAGACAATGATCAACACCCCGCCTGGACCAACATTGCTCGGTTTCGACGTAATTCTCGTCGGTACGATTCTGGCCGGTGTCGCCGCCCTGGCCGTCATTTTGGCGATCTATGCTGCCGTCACGGTCAGAGATCCGATGGCCGGCCGTGTGAAGGCACTCAATGCGCGCCGCGACGAACTGAAGGCAGGCATTGTCAAAGCGAACACCAAGAAACGCAGCAGCCTGATCCACAAGACCGAAGGCACCGAACGCGTGAAGGATACGCTCGCGGGCCTGAAAGTACTGCAGCAAAGTCAGATAGAAGCGGTCCAGCAAAAGCTGGCCCACGCCGGTATCCGCAACAAGGAATTGGCCGTGGTGGTCATTATGGCGCGGCTGGTTTTGCCGATCGTGCTGGGCAGCATTGGGGCGTATCTATTCTATGCTTCCGACATGTTCCCTGAATGGGGCAGCTTCAAACGTTTTGGCGGGTTCGCAGCCGCACTTCTGGCTGGCTACAAAGGTCCTGAAATTTTCATTCAGAACAAGGCCAAGAAGCGCACCGATCTGGTCCGCAAGGGTCTTCCCGATGCGCTCGATCTGTTGGTGATCTGTGCCGAAGCCGGTTTGACCGTCGATGCCGCCTTTAACCGTGTCGCCAAGGAATTGGGCCGTGCCTATCCTGAACTGGGTGACGAATTCGCGCTCACTGCCATCGAACTGTCCTTCCTGACGGAACGGAAAATGGCATTCAACAACCTCGCCTACCGTGTCGATCTTGAATCGGTGAAGGGCGTGGTGACCACCATGGTCCAGACCGAACGTTACGGCACGCCGCTGGCATCGGCGCTGCGCGTTCTGTCTGCCGAATTCCGCAACGAACGAATGATGCGCGCCGAAGAAAAGGCCGCGCGTCTGCCAGCGATCATGACCATTCCGCTGATTCTGTTCATCCTGCCCGTGCTGTTCATCGTGATCCTTGGCCCTGCAGCCTGTTCGATCAGCGATGCCTTCGCGGACGGCACGCCGAAAGCAGGCGGGGCCTGACCGGACTGGACGGCACCAGTTCGCGAATTATTCGGTCCCGCAATCGTCAGTCACGATTGCGGGACCAAGTTTTTCCGACTGATCCCGCAAACGCTGCAACAGGGAGACGAAAGTCTGGCGTTCCGCATCGTCAAGCGGTTCGAGCAACCTGCTTTCCATCGCCCGCGCCAGGGGTACGATTCCGTCATGCACTTCCCACCCTGCATCCGTCAGAGCCAGCAGGTGCGACCGGCCGTCATCTTCATTCGGCCTCCGGCTGACGAGGCCGCGTTGTTCCAGCAGCTTGCAGGCGCGGTTTACCGCAACCTTGTCCATCAGGGTCAATTCGGTGAGATGCCGCTGGGTCAATGGCCCGCTATCGCCCAGAACCGCCATCACCCGCCACTCGGTCACTTTCAGGCTGAATTCGCTGCGATAAACCTCCGCAATGCGGTTGCTGACCGCATTCGACGTGATCGAAAGCTGGTAGGGCAGGAACTCGGCAAGGCTCAACGCCGGGGAAATTCTATCTGACATTCCCTGAATTCCTACCTGAACCGGCCCGGAACACAAGATGCCGGGTCAGCGGCGGTCTGGATAAGACTTGCGGCTATTCGAAGCCAGGTTCGTCCCACCAAGGGTAGAAGTCGGGCATATCACGCGATACCTTGCCCGGAAATTCGGGTGGGCGCTTCTCGAGAAAGCTCTGGATGCCTTCCCTGGCATCCGCGCCTTTCGACAGGCGGAAGATCGATCTGCTATCGACCCGGTGTGCCAGCATCGGATGATCGGCAACGGACAATCGCCACAACATCGCGCGGGTCATGGCAACCGATACGGCACTGGTGTTTTCAGCGATTTCGAGAGCAAGGCCGCGCGCGGCATCCATCAATTCTGCCGCAGGGTGAACAGACCGGACCAGTCCCCCGCGCAGCGCCTCCTCGGCATCGAAAACACGGCCGGTCATGCACCATTCCAGAGCCTGGCTGATCCCGACGATTTTGGGCAGGAACCAGCTGGAGCAGGCTTCCGGCACAATCCCGCGCCGCGCAAACACGAAACCATAGCGCGCATTGTCGGCTGCCAGCCGGAAATCCATCGCCAACTGCATCGTTGCGCCCACGCCGACAGCAACCCCGTTGCAGGCGGAAATCAGCGGTTTGGTCGATTGAAACAGCCGCAGCGTCAACCGCCCGCCACCATCACGCACGCTGTCATCCGACAGATCATCGACCGGCGCATCGCTGGAAAACGGTCCACCGCCATCTTCGGGCGTCAGATCGGCCCCGGCGCAAAAGGCCCGCTCGCCCGCGCCCGTAAAAATGACCGCGCGAACGGAATCGTCTCCGTCCGCCATATCCATCGCGGCACAAATCTCGCCCATCATATGACGCGTATAGGCATTCAGTTTTTGCGGGCGATCGAGCGTGATGGTGGCTACCGGTCCATCAACTTCATATTTGATCTGGGTGAAATCGCCCATCACGCTCTCCACATCCGCTTAACGCCGGACTACTCAGCGGGGCGCCATCCGGATCCCGCCATCAAGGCGCACGTCTTCGCCATTGAAATAGTCATTGTCGATCATGGCCAGGGCCAGTTTGGCATATTCTTCCGGATATCCAAGACGTTTGGGGAACGGCACGGAAGCCGCGAGAGCTTCCTTCACCTGTGGCGGTGCCGCATTCATCAGCGGGGTGTTGAAAATACCCGGCAGGATGGTGTTTACGCGGATACCTTCGCTCATCAGATCGCGCGCGATCGGCAACGTCATGCCAACCACCCCGCCCTTCGACGCGGCATAGGCGGCCTGGCCCATCTGGCCATCTTCGGCAGCCACGCTGGCGGTGTTGACAATCGCCCCGCGCGCGCCGTCTTCCAGCGGATCCAGCGTGAGCATTCCGGCAGCCGATTTGGCAATGCAGCGGAACGTGCCGACCAGATTGATCTGGATGATGAAGTTGAACGCATCGAGCGGGAAATGCTTGATCGAACCATCGGTCTTGGACCGGCTGGCGGTCTTGATCGCATTGCCCACGCCCGCGCAATTGACCAGGATGCGTTCCTGTCCATGCGCCTCACGCGCCTTGGCAAAACCGGCATCGACGGAGGCATCATCGGTCACATTCACTTCGCAGAATATGCCGCCGATTTCCTCGGCAACCTTCTTGCCCTTTTCTTCCTGCAGGTCGAAAATCGCGACCTTCACACCCTTGGCCGCCAGCGCACGCGCAGTAGCTTCGCCCAGACCGGATGCCGCGCCGGTTACGACGGCGGCAGTATTGCTATCCAAAAACATTCTGAATTCCTCTTGCGTTCTAACTCTGTGAAATAGCTCTTGCAGTAGCGCTCTAAAGTGCCTCGACGATTGTTACATTGGCTACGCCGCCACCTTCGCACATGGTTTGCAGGCCATATTTCTTGCCGCGGGCCTTCAAGGCATGCAGCAAGGTCGCCATCAATTTGGTGCCGGACTCGCCGAGTGGATGCCCGAGGGCAATCGCCCCGCCATTCACGTTCAGCTTCTCCGGATCGGCCCCGGTATGCTTCAGCCATGCAAGCGGAACGGAAGCAAACGCCTCGTTCACTTCGAACAGGTCGATGTCATTGATCGACATTCCAGCGCGCTGCAAGGCGCGGTCGGTGGCGAACAGGGGTTCTTCCAGCATGATCACCGGATCGCCGGCAGTCACGGTCAGATTGTGGATGCGGGCCATCGGGGTCAGCCCATGTTCCCGCAGCACTTTTTCCGACACGATCAGCGCCGCGCTGGACCCGTCGCAGATCTGGCTGGAGGATGCCGCGGTAAGCCGGCCGTTTTCGCTCAGCAATTTAACCGAGGCGATACTTTCCATCGTCGCATCGAAACGGATGCCTTCATCCACCGTGTGCTGCTGCGCTCCCTCGGGCGTGTCGATGGTGATCGGCACGATTTCCGCGTCGAATGCGCCCGCCTGCGTGGCGGCGATTGCGCGCCGGTGGCTTTCATAGGCAAACCGGTCGAGATCGTCCTTCGTAAGCCCATGCTTGTCGACGATCATCTCCGCGCCCATGAACTGGGACCACATGATGCCGGGATATTTCTCCTCCAGACCAGGCGATTTGTATATCCCCAGCCCTTCCTTCATGTGGAAACTGGCGGTGGAGCCCATCGGCACACGGCTCATGCTTTCGACACCGGCGGCGATCACCACATCCTGCGTACCGGACATTACCGCCTGCGCCGCGAACTGGATCGCCTGCTGGGAAGACCCGCACTGCCG
>JAGXGU010000004.1 GCA_024636575.1 Altererythrobacter sp. | reverse complement strand
GCGGCGGCTTGGCCAGCAATTCTATCTCGTCAGGTGTAAACCAGCCAACACCGCCCCCTTCAAGGCAGCGGGGCTGCACTGGATGGTGCATGTTCCACGGTGCGCCCGTGTAAAGCATTATGACAATCTGCATTTCGCCCACCTGCGGATCATTCTCAGCAAAACCCGCCGGGCTGAACAAGCCGCCGTCGAGCGTGATTCCCAGCTCCTCCTGAATCTCGCGAATCAACGCTTTCACGGGGGTTTCGCCCGGTTCCACCTTGCCTCCCGGAAATTCCCACAGGCCGCCGTGCTGCTTGTTTTCAGCGCGCAAATGCATCAGCCAGCGCCCTTCGCCATCCTGCAAGGCAATGGCGACTACGGGGATCCATGTCGGATTATTTTCCATATTGGGCGGCCTGCGAAACTTCTTCTTAAGGTTTTGCGGCGAAATAGTGGTCCATCAAATCGTACCGACGGGTGAATATATGAAGCCGAGCAAATTCCTGAACAGACTTGGGAGCGACGCTTCGGGGGCCACCGCAGTCGAATACGGTTTGATATTGTCTTTGATCTTTCTCGCCATGATTGGCGCGGTTCAGGGATTTGGCGAATCCGCAATCCAGATGTGGGAAGATGTTTCCGCAAAAATGATTGCGGCGTCGCAATAGAGCGGGGCGGGGCATTAGGAAATTGTAAATTCTTTCTCTCTACCCCAGATTTGTCCGTATCGAATGTTCGGTCGGGCCGGGTAACGAAGACCAAACCAGGAGACTACCAATGAAATTTTTCAGCAAACTGATCCGTAACGAAGACGGCGCCACTGCAATCGAATACGGCCTGATCGCCGCTCTGATTTCAGTTGCTGCCATCGCTGCAATGGGAAGCCTCGGCGGGCAGCTGAGCACCACCTTCGGCGAAGTTGAGACAGCGATGAATACTGCACCATAAGCTACTTCATTCAATTCCGAAAAAATAGACGGCGGGGAGCAATCCCCGCCGTCTTTCTATATGCGCAAGTTAATCGTGCAATTCGAAACAGAGATCAGGCCGGTCCTATTTGACGACCAGCTTCACCTTCTGCCCTGGCAGCACCGTATCGGTTGAACTCAGCCCGTTGAGCACCCGGAACCGCTGTTCCTGCGCGGCGGTATACGCCATTCGGTTCGCCAAAGTGCGCACGGTATCGCCGCGTCCGACTGTCACCACATCAATCTTGCGCGGTATAATCGCAGCGGCTTCTGCGCTGGTAATTCTCCGCATCGAACTGAACATCGGGTTGAACGTGGCCGATTGCCCGGCGGGGGCGATGGTTACGAAATGGAATGCCTGATTGTTCGAAAATTCATACGCGAACACCGTCACATCAACCTGGCTGTTGCCATTATTGACCCGGGCGGTGCCGAATGTTGCGGGAATTCCGTTCACAGTGGTGCGCTGCATATTCGACGGGGCGAGGCTCTGCTGCGAACCACCGATCGCGGTGAACACGGAACGTACATAGGTGTCGAGATTGCCATTATACTGCGCCGTAGAAAGCTGTGCCCGGCCGCTTTCGCCGTTGATCGACACCGCCCGGGAACCGTTCACCATGTAGAAACCGGTCGGCGCGGTAAACGCCAGGCGGAATATCGGATGCAGGAACTGGCGGCCTTCGATCACGCCTTGCGCCGGATCATCACCATACATCATCCCATCGATCCGGGTCAGGAAAGTATCGCGGTTGGTCGTTCCGGATGCTGCGCCTGCCTTGGCAAAGGCGGATTGCACCCGGCTGGCCGGATCGGGGTGGGTCGATGCCCATTCAGGAACGGTCGCATTGTTCCCATGGAGCGAGGAATCGAGGGCATTTTGCGATGCCAGGCTTTGCAGCACCGTCGCCATGGCCCGCGGATCATAGCCGGCTTTATTCAGATATTGAATGCCAAGGTCATCCGCTTCCAATTCCTGGCTGCGCGAAAACTTCAGGGTCAATAGCTGGGAACCCTGCAGAAAGCCCTTGGAAATCGTATTGCCGATACCGCTGTCACCCAGCAAAATGCCCGAAAGAATGGCACCCGCCGCGCCGAGCAAGGTGTTCTGCTGCGCGGCAGACTGGCGGCGCTGCGAATGGCGGGCGGCAACATGGCCAACCTCGTGACCCAGCACACCGGCCAGTTCGGCTTCATTATTCATCAAGCCAACCAGCTGGCGGGTTGCATAAATATAGCCGCCTGGAATTGCGAAAGCGTTGTTGACCGAACTGTTGAGCAGCGAAACGGTGAAACTTTCCCGCGCATTGCCCAGTCCGGACTGGACGGCGATGTTTTTGCCGACCTGTTCGACATAGGCGGATTGCGGTCCCTGGTAGGTGCCGCCAAATTCAGCCAGCAACTGCGGATGTCCCTCGGCACCCTGCTGGGCTTCGCTGGTGGTGATCGGCGCAGTGGCACCGGGTATCGCGCCGCCGCCCATAGCGGTGCAGCCGGTCAGCGAGAGCGACGCAATCGCCGTGGTGAGTAACGCGGCTTTCTTGAAATTTGGCATGTCGAAAATTCCTCCAGGAATGTAAACGGCGCAGGATCGAATGCCTGCTACCGTCTGTGATCAATACCAAAACTGCCGAGGTCGCAGGTTTGTTCCAGCCTTAGAGTGAACCGATCTGCAAATAGCGTTCTTCGCGCTGTTGGCGCAGCTGGGCGGAGGACTTGCCGGACAGCGCATCCAGCTCCTCCCCGATCACCCGGCCCAGCGCCTCTGCCGCACCCGATGGATCACGATGCGCCCCGCCCTTGGGTTCGGCAACGATGCGGTCGATGATTTTCATCTGGAGCAATTGTTGCGCGGTGACTTTCATGGCTTCGGCGGCATCGGGCGCCTTTTCCGCAGTGCGCCACAGGATCGAGGCGCAACCTTCGGGCGAAATCACCGAATAGACCGCATGTTCGAACATCAACACGCGTTCCGCACTGGCGAGCGCGACTGCGCCGCCGGAACCGCCCTCACCCACGATCGTCGCCACCATCGGCACCGGCAAAGCCAGGCAGGCTTCGGTTGAACGGGCGATGGCTTCCGCCTGGCCGCGTTCTTCTGCCTCCACCCCGGGGAACGCCCCGGAAGTATCGACCAATGTTACCACCGGCAGGCCGAACCGGCCCGCCAGTTCCATCAGGCGGATCGCCTTGCGATAACCCTCCGGCTTGCCCATCCCGAAATTATGCCGGATGCGGGACTGCGTATCGTGGCCCTTTTCATGCCCGATCAGCATTACGCGCCGCCCGCCGATACTGGCAAAGCCGCCCAATATCGCTTCATCCTCTCCATACAGCCGGTCCCCGCCAAGGGGCACGAATTCGTCGAACGCATGTTGGACAAAGTCCCGAAAATGCGGACGGTTTGGATGGCGCGCAACCTGTGTTTTCTGCCACGGCGTCAGCGCGGCATAGGTGCTTTCCACCAAGGCAGCGCTTTTCGTTTCCAACCGGCGCAATTCTGCGGAAATATCGACATCGTCACCTTCACCCGCGAGACGCAATTCTGCGATACGGGCTTCTAGCTGGGCGACTGGCTTTTCAAATTCGAGGTATGAAATCATTGCCCCGCGCTAGTCCTGATCGGCGCACTCGGCAAGGGGGCGGGAATGCGTTTTATCCTGCAGGCGCGGCATTATCCGGCCTGCGCGCGAGCGGATGCCTTTCATTGACCAGCGCGACCAGCCTGGCGCTATCCACATGGGTATATATCTGCGTGGTCGCGATGTCGGCGTGGCCGAGCAGGGTCTGGAGCACCCGCAAATCCGCGCCGCCTTCCAACAGATGGGTGGCAAAGGCATGGCGCAGCACGTGCGGGCTGATCTTTTCCGGTGGCAAATCGGCCCGCGCTGCCAGTTCCTTGAGCATCTGGAACAAGCGGATGCGTGAAAGATGCTTGTCACGCGAAGGGAACAGGAATTTGTTGCCCGGCCGCGCCGCAGATGCCCGCAGCAATGACCAATCCGCCAGCGCAGTTCTGGCCCGCTTGCTTACCGGGACCATCCGGGCCTGCCCCCCCTTGCCCGTTACGGTCAGAAACGGCGCATCGCGCGGAATGGCGGACAGCGGCAGGGATACCAGCTCGGTCGCGCGCAGGCCTGATCCATACAGCATCTCGAGCAGTGCCAGCAATCGAACCGCCGCCGGTTTGCCGGCAGACGCCTCCATTTCCGCACGCTTGAACAGGACCGAAATCTGATCGTGCGAGAGAATTTTCGGCAGCGGTCTGCGGGCTGCAGGGCGCGGCAGAGAGGATGACGGGTCGTCCGCGCGCAGACCTTCATCCACCAGAAACCCGTAAAACTGCCGCAATGCCGATGCTTTTCGCGCGAGGCTGGAAGGCGCCAGATCGGACCATGCCGTACCCAGTTTCGCCAGATCGGAACCATCGGCATCGGACAGATTGCCGATCAACTGCTCCGCCCCTTCCAGGTCGCGCCGATAGGCAAGCAGGGTGTTGGCTGCAGCTCCGCGTTCGGCTGCCAGCATTGCGAGAAAGCTTTCGATGGGGGCGGTGATGGCGTCAGCAGGCATGGCAGTGCATCCTTTCCCCGGCCCGGATCACCCGCGCGCAACAGCCTCCGCCGCGATCATCCGCGCCTCGGCGGACATGCCAACCCGGTTCAGCGCGGATACGATGTGATACAGGTGCAGCGCGGTCATCCTGTCCCATCCTTCGCCCTGCATCCCCACGCCCGCAAGATAAGCCACCAGTGCGGGGTTGCGCACCTCGGCTGCCTTGTCGATCAAACGGCTCCATTTCGATTGGCGGCCAAGATCGATTTCCAGCCGGCTGGAAAAATTGTTGATTGCGGATTGTTCCACCCGCCCGAGACCGGCCAATCCGGCCAGCAGGAATTTCGACTTGCGCTGTTCCGCACTGGGATCATCGTCCAAAAACTGATCGAGCGAATTTGAACTGACCGCGTCACCGCGCGCATCCCCGGCCAGCGCCAACAGCGCCCAGCCCTGGCTGCCATCTTCCACCACCGATGCCCAGCGCAGCGCGTTGCGGTCCAATCCGGCTGCCAGCATGGACGCGATCAATTGCCCCGTATCCGCTTCGAATTCGGAACTGACCGGCATCCGCGCGGCGGCATAGGCCGTCAGCACCAGCCCGCCATATCCCCGCAGGCCATCGCCGTTCCAGATATTTTTCATCGCGGCAAGGCGCGCTTGCGGGTCTGCCCCGACATAGGCTGTCTGCAGCAGCGCTGCGATTTGGGCCGGGGAACCTTCGATTTCCTCGACTGCGTAGATCTGGGAATACAGATCGACCATTGCGGCCGATGAAAGAATGCCCTCGCTCGCCGCGCGGCCCGCACCCGACGCCCGCTGCGGCAGGGCCAGCATCGGGGCAACCGCCGAAACGCGTTCGTAATAGGCACCCGCATTGTCCAACAAACTGGCCGGCATTTCGGCGCCCACCGCAGTCGCCAGCGCGAACCGCCATGGGGTCAGTTCATTCACACCTTCCCACTCCAAAGTAATTGCACGGCGGCCGCGCCCGGCGGCACCGGCATATCTTTGCGCCAGAAGGACATCGATTGCTGGTGCAATCTGGCGTGACAGGGCGCGGTTCAGCTGCGAATTTGCGCGCACATCCTGTCCGGAATAGGCATCGCAGATCGACTGGAGCATCTGCCATTGCGGATCATCGCGCGCACCGCCCTGCAGTTTCACCGCCGGGCATGCGCCGACCACATCGCCGGTCCCGATATAGGCAGTCAGCGCCGCGTTGGTCAGGCGTTTGTCCCAATTGCTGGTATCGACATCCTGCACCAGCACGCGTGCTGCGGAATATTCGCCCATCCGGTTGAGGACATCGGCGCGCAAGGCGGCGAATTCGACCGGATTCATCCCCACCGGCGCAGCCAGGCGGCTTGCCAGCGCACGGCGGAGCATGATGTGGCCCCAGCGCGAAACCAGCGGACCTTTGGTGCCTGCCAAAGCCGCCCGGATGATCGATGCAGGCTGGTTCGCCAGCGACATCGGCGGCAGACCGCCCTCGGAAGCAGCCAATATCCCCACCCGCGACATTGAACGGCGCGCAGCGGGAGGGATATCGTATTTCGGCTTCAAACCTAGCAATTCATCCAGTTCATCCGGATCCATCGATTCCAATTCGCTGAGCGATGGCAGTCCGTCAGGGACGCTGATCGGCGCGTCGGCAGAAGGAGCCGAGCCGGCGGATGGCAGCGGCTGCACCACCGGCGTTCCGCCAGCGGTGGGTGCCGGGGTCGGCCGCGCCGATGCACTTGGCCGGGGGGTTGGCGCGGGGGCAGGATCATCGAAGCCGGGGGGTAACAGGGACGTCGGCGCATCCTGCGCAACCACCAGGGTCGAGCACAGCACCAACGCAGCCGAACCAGCAAGCAGCGCGCGCCGGAGCGGGGTTTTGCCGGTTTTGTCTCTATTTGCGCTCATCTGGCAGGCTCCGGCATTCTGGCGTGTTGTTCCAAGGGTGCTGTTACGGGCTGGGCAATCGGACGCAAGGATTCTTCCCCGCCGTCGATCCAGGCGTAGGCCAGCACCAAAGCAATAAATGCGATAATCAGAACCAGAATGCGTTTAGAGAACATGATGAAATCTGTCTGCGCCAAATGTGAACCATAGTTGCGCCCCGCCTAGCGCATCTATAGGCGAAGCGGCAATGCACATGGATAATGAACCTGTGACCCCGCCGGATCCGGCCAGGGGACCCGATGCCGCAGCGGCCCGCGCAATTGCTGCGCGGATCGGGCGGCCGATTGTGCTGGTGGGGCTGATGGGTGTCGGAAAATCTACCGTCGGCCGGCGGCTTGCAGGGATGTTGGGGACGGAATTCCATGATGCAGATGATGCAATCGAAGATGCCGCGCAGATGTCTATCGCGGAAATCTTTGAACAATTCGGGGAGGAATATTTCCGCGACGGCGAACGGCGGGTCCTTGCGCGGTTGATCGAAGACAGTGCCCGGAACAAGGGCGGAGTCATTGCCACCGGCGGCGGCGCATTCTGTAATGATGAAACCCGCGCCTTGATTCTGGCGCAGGCCATCGCGGTATGGATCGATTGCGATATCGGCACGCTGGTCGAACGTACCGGCCGGCGCAATACCCGCCCACTGCTGCGCGGCGGCGATCCGCATGAAATCCTCTCCCGCCTGCACCGGGAACGCAAGGAGTTCTATGGGCAGGCGCCAATCAGGATCAACAGCCGGAACGGGCCGCATCACGACACCGCCATGGCAATAATCGAGGCAATAGACCGATGGCTGTAATTCCCGTCGAACTGGCAGGCCGCGCCTATGAAGTGCGCGTGGAGGCTGGTCTGCTGGCCGATATCGCCGTGCAATGCGCGCCATTCCTGCGCAAACAGCGCGTGCCGATCATTACCGATGAAAACGTTGCCCGGCATTGGCAGGCCCCGGTTGCGGCATCGCTGGGCGCGGCAGGATACGAAGCGCGCTGGCATGTCCTGCCCGCAGGGGAACAGGCGAAAAGCTGGGGCGAGCTCGCCAAGACAGTCGACTGGCTGCTGGCTGAAGAAATCGAACGCGGCGACCATATCCTTGCGCTGGGCGGCGGCGTTGTAGGCGACCTGACCGGCTTTGCCGCCTCCATCCTGAAACGTGGTTGCGGATTTATCCAACTGCCGACCACATTACTGGCGCAGGTCGATTCCTCGGTCGGAGGAAAGACGGCGATCAATACTCCGGCGGGCAAGAACCTGGTCGGGGCGTTTCACCAGCCCTCGCTGGTCCTCGCCGACCTTGACGCGCTCGGCACACTTCCCCCGCGCGAAATGCGGGCCGGTTATGCTGAAGTTATCAAATACGGCATTCTTGGCGACGCCGATTTCTTCGACTGGTGCGAAGCCAATGGTCCTGCGGTGATTTCCGGGGACAAGAAGCTGCTCGAACATGCGGTCGCCCGCAGTGTGACCGCCAAGGCGCGGATCGTGGCGCAGGACGAACGCGAAACCACCGGCGCACGCGCCTTGCTCAATCTGGGCCACACATTCGG